>NZ_JBMFMW010000103.1:0-3958 GCF_049970475.1 Desulfurococcus sp. | reverse complement strand
GATGGAGCCACCGTGGAGTGAGCTGGAAAAATTTAGCGAGGAGGTAACAATACACTATAGGCTTCTCTACGATTACATCTTTAACAAGGGCTACGAGCCTATCAGCGCCCTTGAAGCCGTAATAGATCAGGTATGCCTTCAGCAGTAACCTACCTGTATGCATTTCTCTAAACTTAATTAGTTTCCACTACGTAATAAAAAATGTACTATTAAGGGATGCATCATGTATGAGTTCAAGGAGTGGAAGGTAATCGGGTCCGATAAGGTCTCAGCAATAGGGCTCGGCACATATGGTATCAAGAGTTATGATAAGGCGTTTGACGCGTTCATCTATGCATTAACCCATGGCATAAACCTGGTTGACACTGCTGAAATGTATGATGGTGGGAGAGCTGAGGAGTTCATTGGAAGAGTGGTTAAAGAGGTTGGACGGGACAGCGTATTCATAACGACCAAGATGCTACCAAATAGACTCGATGACAAGGAGAAGATTATTAGGGCGGCTGAGGAGGCTTTAAGGAGGCTTGGTGTGCCATATGTAGACCTCTACTTAATCCACTGGCCCAACGAAAGCCTCCCGATAAGGGTGCAAGTAAGAAACTTCGAGGTGCTCGCTGAGAAAGGTTTAACCAGGTATATAGGGGTAAGTAATTTCGAACCAGCCATGCTGCGAGAAGCCATAGAGGCTACAAGCAAGCACAAGATAGTTGCAAACCAGGTTCACTACAGTGTATTCAACAGGCACTATGTTGAGAAAGAACTCCTACCCTACTGTATTGAGAAGAAGATAGCTCTCCAAGCATATACCCCTCTTGAAAGAGGGAACGTAGTGATAAATAACGTCATAAAGAAAATGGCTGAGAAATATAGTAAAACACCTATACAGGTGGCATTGAACTACCTGGTGAGCCATATGAATGTTATAGCCGTGCCTAAGACAGAGAATATAGAGCATGTAAAGGAAATACTGGGCTCAATAGGCTGGTGGATGAGTATCGATGACCTTGAATACCTGAGAAAACACGCCTAGTTATCGAGGCAAGCCCTCCACGTCTTTTAGGCGGACCCCTGCTGGTATAGTGGATAAGGAATAAAATAGGGTTTACATAAATCTTCAACCCGATGGTGACCGAGGACTTGGAAAACAAGGAGCTAGAACTAACAAAGAAGCTTGCTGCAAACCCAAGGATAAGTATTAAGAGGCTTGCCGACGACTTAGATATGAATTACACTGCTTTAAGGGATAGGATTAGGAAGCTATCCTATAAGGGCTTGATAAGCTTCATCCTATCTGTTTCACCGCTTATCACCGGAAACACTGCAGCCTTGGTTAGGTTGAAGGGACATAAAGTGGAGAAATTGTTGTCGAGTGCCTCGAAATGTAATAGGGTTATAACAGGCCTAAAGGTGAGCGATGATGAGGCCATCCTAGTGATCTATGGAAAAGACAAGGGCGATATTGTATCAGTTATAGATGTATTGAGAGATGAAGCCGGCGGGGATCTTGAAATACACGTGGAATACGGGAGGCTCCACCCAGACTTTAAAGTCCAGATAAGGAACCCCAATCCTGAGTGCAATCATCCACCATGTAATAACTGTATACCCGTGCTCAGGAATAGGGTTAAGAATGGTTCTGGGCTTCATGGAACGCCGTAAGCCTCCTTGGTGAATACGAATATATTTTCATAGGTCGGCTTTCTCCTTAGATCTCTTATTCTCCTCCTGTACCACGGCATTTGTTTAAGGGTGTGATAAATTATTTCCCCGAATACCTTCCACCCCTCACTATTCAATTCATCGCCGTAGAAATAGTAATCCCGGTTATCATAGAGTTTCAAGATGAGACTTCTAACGTATTCAACAGTCTTCTCCTTATGCATTAACACTACCCTACTCTAACATCTTCTTTGCATGGTTGTAGCTGGAGTATCTTATTCCTCCTTAAGGCCTCCTCCAGCACCGGGAATACCTCCTTGATAGACTTGTTTGAATCTACTTCAATAAGCTTACTACTTACCCTGTAATACTCGATTATTGGTTTAAACGTCTCATAGAACACTCTATATCTGTTTCTAACTACCTCTGGCTCGTCATCTGGGCGCTTGATCAATTGTGCTCCATCGTAATCGCATTTCTCATCCTCCCTGGGCTTCGGCTCATAGTATATATTATATACTCTATTGCATACTGGACATATTCTCCGCCCGCTTAATCTCCTTACAGCCACTTCTTCCGAGACAACGAGATGCACCACGGCGTCGACATCCACTATTTTATCGAGGGCTTTGGCCTGCTCTAGGGTTCTCGGGAATCCGTCTAGGATGAAGCCTCTTAATGCATCGGGTTGCTTCAGCCTCTTGCTTACAACTTCTATAACGATCTCGTCTGGAACCAGTAACCCCCTCTCTATATAGGATTTAACCACTCGTCCCAGCTCGGTGTCTCTAGCTATTTCCTCCCTGAATATATCGCCGGTTGAAATGTGGGGAATACAGTACTTCTCCCTTAGTATCTGCGCGTAGGTTCCCTTACCTGCCCCAGGGGCGCCTATTAAGACTATCTTCACTAAAAGCCACCCCATTAAGTATTGATTCATCTTCGGTAATTTAATTATTATGGAGAATACTGGCTGAGAGTGAAAACTATGCCTTATACCTAGGATCACTTATACCGAGCCAGTTCAATAGTTTCTGGAACGCATGGTATTTCGAGACCGCTCTCGACCCATGGGGGCCAGGCCTCTTCATATAGAATGCATTAACCTCGTAGATCGTGCCGTAAGCCTGTCTATCAAGCGCTATCCTTCCTATTCTAGCAAGATCTACGAGTAGGCCAGCCAGCGCCGGGCTGTCATTTATCCTCATTAATATATAGAACTCATCCTTGAACTCGCCGAAGCTGTAGTACTCAACAATCATGGCAACAAACTTCTTGTCCCCTAATGGTTCGAGATACCCGGTTGGCCTGATGTAGTTGGGGGCTTCATAGCCAAGTATATCCTCTACGATACCGCTCTTCGTCTTCTTCTTCATGATATTCCTCTCAGGCAGGTTCAATGCAAGGAAATCGGTGTTGCCACCTATATTAAACTGCGCTATATCAATGACTTTTCTATTCCTCTCATACATGTGCTCCAGTAGGTCGGCTGTGAAGGGTGTTGCCCCAGTTGAGCCATCATCACCTAGTATAGTGCATTTCCTCTCAGTACATAGCTTGATGAAGCCTGGATCATTAGCTAGGGGTGAGGGTATCGCGTTCACGAATGTTACAGGTCTATATTTCGCCGCGTAAAGCGTTGCAGCATAAGCGTATGTCTGGCTAGCGGTTAGATCACCGTGCAAAGCCCTCCTCTCTATCTCCCTTGGATCACCAACGGCTTCAACAGGTTCAGTAGTCATAACGTTGATTAATACGTCTACGTTGAGATTCCTCCATTCATCGATCAACTCGTTTAACGCGGCATCAATACCCTTATCCTCTTCTCTCCCCCTAGCCTTGAAGGGGAGTCCCTTCATGCTATTTAAATGAATACCCCTGCTTACGACAATGTCCTTCAGGGATCCAGGTATTGAGTCACCCGGGTAATCCCTTCTCGCCAACTCGTATACCGTCTTCCCAACTTTTGATTCATCTACATCGTATGACGCCACTATTTCTATATCACTATACTTGTAAGGAAGCCACTCCCTCAGAGGAACCCCGTAATCAGGTATCTCATTGTTCTTTAATCTCTCTAATCCAACCTCGAAGTGTAGTGCGACCAATCCTTGACCTATTATAGCCACACGAATCACGGCGACCACCTATAATTTAAGCTTACTAAGAATTTCCTCGATCAATACAAGCGCATTCTTGAATGCATTGATCCCCCTCTCTGTTACAGAGTACAGTGTTTCACCGTTTTCCTGTCTCCGGGATAGTAGTCCATCCCGGCTCATCCTGTATACGACAGTAT
>NZ_JBMFMW010000102.1:0-4015 GCF_049970475.1 Desulfurococcus sp. | reverse complement strand
TATACCAACCTTCATAAACCTAAAAGTATGAAAACAGAAACAACAATCTGAGGCTTTGTTTGTGTTGTGGGAAAGGTAGTGGGAAACATATTTAAGCATATTAATACATAATATACTTACCGGGGTGAAAGCCTACAATGCTGGTGAAGCTATATGCTCCCCTGCAACCGGGAAGCAAGGAGGAGATAAGGCTCCTCGAGGCAGTATTATACACAGCGACAATATTCGGGCCAGGCCTCACTACACTGCTCTCCAGCAACGAAGATAAGTCAAGTATTATCAAGGAGCTCTCCACAGCAGCAGCCGTCTTCGCGAGGTTCAAGGCCAATCACTCCTATGGCTTAATAAGCGAGGAGCTCGGGGTACCCGAGAAAACTGTTAGGAAATACCTGAGTATCAAGGACGCCCTCAGCAAGGCTGTTTCAGACGTGTTAAAAAAACTGGAGACTGGAAACGGCTTCATCGAAGTAGACATACCTGATGTAGAATCCTATGTAGTGAAACTAAGTAGCCTAGAAAGAGAAAACAATGAGTTAAGGCAGAGAAACCAGGAACTGGAGACACGGCTAGCAGAGTTAAGTGGGAAGCTGGAGCTGGTTAAGAAGCACTTGGATGAAGTCTATAAGATGCTCTAGTCATCATACCTTAAACGCTTAACATCGATACTGGATGTCATCAGGTATAACTACGCGCAGGCGGAGTCTACTGTATCCTTGAGTAATCTACGCGTCAATGGGGAAGCCTATTTATTTAGCATGGAGAATTAATTATTCCGGGTGCATCCACTTGAACCCGCCTCTAGTAGATCTCCACGAGGATATAGCGGCCTATGTTCTCTCAGGAAGCCTGCTCAACCCATTCCCATTGAAACCCTTTGATATCGATGAACCACTCCGGCACGCTGATATCCCGAAGTACCTCGCCAGCAACACAAGGCTCGTTGTCGCCAGTATCTTCCCCATGATACCCTGGTACTCCCGTGGTGGGAGGATATCTTACAAGCATTATCCGAGCCTTGAGCTGGTTTACGCAGGGTTGGACTTATACAGGAATATTGTGTTAGCCCACAGAGAGTTCAAGCTTGTATTAGGTAGAGACCAGCTTCAGGGACTCTTCAATGAGAAAAATGGTAGCATAGGCTTGCTTGTAGGGCTTGAAGGGGCTGATTCCTTGAGGAGCCCAGAGGACCTGGATCTCTTATATGCTGGCGGGCTACGTGTATTAGGGTTAACCTGGAACTATAACAATAAGTACGCTTCCTCCTGTAGGACACAGATCGATAATGGCTTGACGAGGGAAGGTTTAGAGCTCATTGGGAGAGCCGTGGAGCTAGGGGTAGCAGTGGATCTAGCCCATGCAAGCGGGAAAACGGTGAAAGACACATACGAGGCAACAGGGAAGCCCGTAATAGTCAGTCACGCCAATACCAGATCGGTTCATAACCATCCTAGGAACCTTGATGACAAGACGCTGGAAGTAGTGGCAGAGAGCAAGGGGGTTGTAGGACTAGTATTCATAGCTTCATTTGTGTCAACGGGTGTACCAGATGTATCCAGCCTGGTCAGACACGCGGTATATATAAGAGATAATTATGGAGTGGACATATTAGCAATAGGCTCAGACTACTTCGGCTCACTTGATGCACCGCTTGTTAAAGGACTGGAATCCATCGATAAAATAGGGAGCTTATGGAGCAAGCTACTCGAGGAAGGCTTCACTAGAGAAGACATCGAGAAAATAGCCTGGAGAAACCCGCTCAGAGCACTTACAGCATGGCTGAAATAACTCATAATCCAACCCTACTCCAGTCCACGTAGGCCTTATAGCTAGGTTTTTATAGTTGTACATAGAGATATATCTTGGGGAGGGTTATCCATGGTTAAATGCCCGTTCTGCGGAAGCGAGGTCAACGTGGCCCCCATTAAGGAGTGGAGATTCAGGTTCTACATAGTGAATGCATATATATGTCCCAGCTGTAAAGGCAGGTTCAACTACTATCACGGTGTAAGCCCCCGTGGTAGAGAATCATCATTCACAATAAGGGTGAAACCAAGGCCGAAGAGGGTAGTAGCAGAGGGTTAAGAGGTCACCTCTATCTCAAGTATTTTACTGAGTTCTCTTAGCAACGTATTTACTTTCTCATCTATATCTTCCCTATTGGCTCCATATACCTGTATCGTGATTTCCACAGGTTTCCTCGCATGAGTCTTTATATATGCCCACTTATACTTTACTCTCAGTGGTTCTAACAGTTTGTCTACCTCAGCTTCCACCTCATGTTTCGTGATCACTTTGAGAGTTGTAACACTTGTACCGGTTAACCTGGCTAGCCTCGGCATTACCTCCCCCTCGAATATGTTCTCCATCTCGGCTGGTACCCCAGGAAGTATGAATAGGTGTCTTCCATTGTAGACCAGATGGAATCCAGGTGAGACACCAACAGTATTCGGGAGAGGCTCGGCTCCTTCAGGAGGATAGACTACCTCGAGGTGCTCTGGTATCCTGCCTACAAGTCTATTCTTAACCATCTCGTAGACTACTGGCGAATAAACTCGCTTCAATCCTAGGGATTCAGCGATTACCGGTATCGTTATATCATCACTTGTGAAGCCCAGACCCCCGGTTGTAATCACTATATTGCATGCCTCAATGCAGGCTCTGAGAGCCCATGTTATCTCACTCATATCATCCGGTACCACGATAATCCTTCTTACATCAACCCCAATACTGGTCAGCCTACGAGCAAGCCAGTGAGAGTTAGTGTCCTGTATTATTCCCCTCGTGATCTCTGAGCCAATAGCTATGATGCAAGTGGTCAACCCGGTCAAAACCTCTCACCCTGTACCCTCACTGATAGCTTCAAGAGTCCCCTAACTCTCTCAACCCCATTGATCCTTTTAATGAACTCGGCTACGCTTGAGGGTACGAGGCTCTCCCAGTCTCCATCCTCAGCCATGAGCCTCCTAACCATGGTGCCACTGACACCAGGTAATACTGGTGTCTCAAGGGTTTCTAGTCCAAGTATTTTGAAGAGCTCCTGCACAAACCTATTGTTGCTGAATACCGTGTCAACCCTGGGTACATAGCTGAGGAGGTGGAGTGGCCAGAGGTAGTTGTTTGAAATATTATCAACTGGGATCACATAGCACCTTGAGTATAGGTCGCCTAGTCCAAGCTTAATCATCTCAACGCGCTCGCCAGCTGTGAAGGGGTTGTCCGCTGTGTAGTTGTATTGGGCGGCTGCCACAGCGATCACGGCTTCATCAAACCTCTCTAGTATATATCTGAGGGCATGCAGGTGGCCATTGTGAAACGGTTGAAACCTACCAATGAATAAAGCCCTCCTCAAGCATTACACCCATGAATAACTATATCATAGTGAAACAAAAAGCCATCTTCTACTGCTGGAGATTAATCCAGGGATGGTATCGAACCCCCCGCTGAGTGCCGAGGCCAACTGTATTCACCCATTTATTTCAAGGGCTCCTTGCTATCCTCCTTGGCTTTCAATATTATTGACTCCAGTGTTTTAAATGCCTCCACAGAGTCTTTTCTATCGATTACTATGATAGTGTCACTGTGAGCCGACATTATTTGGAGTATGTTGATCCCTTTCCTGGCTAGGAGTGTTGTTATATAGGATATAAAGCCCGGTGTCTCAATATTCTCGATTGGGCTTACTATTATGATTGCCGAGACATCTCTCTCAAGCCACACCGGCTCCTTATCCATCAGGCCAACTAAGTCATCTAGTAACTCAGTGTTCACTATTATAGTTATATTGTCTATGCCCTGCGAGATAGATATGAAGCGTGTCCTGCCAGCTAGCTCATGAACGCTCTTGAACACCTTATGGAGTACTGTATAATCATATGTCACTATAGCTAGGCCTGTCTTAAGCTCTATACTGCTCCTGGCTAGAACCCTAAAGATCCTTGACTTAAGGGATTGCCTAGCTACACTGCTCCTGCTGCGCAGTAGCGACATTTTAATGGAACTAGGTGTACATGATACC
>NZ_JBMFMW010000101.1:0-4030 GCF_049970475.1 Desulfurococcus sp. | reverse complement strand
AAACTAAACCATCTCAAAACACCACGATCAGACCTCTAGGGGCAACGGATGTTGGTTAGGATGAATGTTTGCTGCCTCTAAATTCTTGCCTGGGAGGCATGATGAAGCTTTAAAAGCTACTTTCTAGATTTAAATCCTGCAGTAATGCTTTGAACAAGTGGAGGTGCAGGGTGTATGGAGTATATATATGCGTCTTTATTGCTGTATAAGGCTGGAAAAGAGATAAGCGAGGAAAATGTGAAGAAGGTGCTTGAAGCAGCCGGTGTTGAAGTAGATGAAGTTAGGGTGAAGTCTCTGGTTGCAGCCATTAAAAACATTGACATAGCCAAGGTCCTTGAACAGGCTTCTGTAGCACCTGTGGCAGCTGCCCCAGTTCAAGCGGCCCCAGCGGCTGCGCCTGCTGGTGAAGAGAAGAAGGGTGAGGAGGAGAAGAAGGAGGAGTCTAAGGAGCTTAGTGAGGAAGCCCTCTCAGAAGGTTTCTCAGCACTATTCGGTTGAAAATAATGGCATTGTTGACGAGAGGATAAAGATTTTTAGGATTTTACGAAAACTTAATTTGCTTCCTTACTATTAGGTATCCTAAGTTAGAGAGAGGTTAGTTAAAACCATGTCTAAAAATATAAGCTTCGACTATCTCCGCAGGTACGGCTATGAGAAATACACTTGCAAGAGATGTGAGGAGGGCGTTTTATGGAGCAGGGTTCCAAGGGATACTTGCCCGGATAGGCCTTGTAGCAAATATGAGTTCCTCTACAAGGATTATAAAAGAGTGAGGCCCTTAAGCCTCCAGGAGGTAAGGGAGAAGTTTATAGGGTTCCTCAAGTCAAAGGGGCACGGCGTAGTGGATCCCTATCCAGTTCTAGCCAGATGGAGAAATGACCTCTATTTAACCATAGCATCAATAGTGGTATTCCAGCCTGCTGTTACAGATGGTATTGTTGATCCCCCATATAATCCACTAGTTATAATCCAACCATCTATAAGGCTGAGTGATATAGATAACGTGGGGTTAACCTTTGGACGGCATTTAACCAGTTTTGAAATGGGTGGGATGCATGCTTTTAATAAACCGGGTAAATTCGTTTACTGGGTTGAGGGGATACTGGATAACACAATAGAGTTCTTTAATAAGGAGATAGGCATAGACCTCGACGACCTGGTGTTTAAGGAGGGATGGTGGGAGGGCGGGGGTAATGCTGGGCCTGCCCCAGAGGTATTGGTTGACGGCATGGAGTTAGCAACACTAGTGCACATGATGTACAAGGCTGTTGATGGTAAATACGTGGAAAACCCCGTCTTAGTCGTTGACTGCGGGTATGGTATAGAGAGAATAGCGTGGTTCACCCAGAAGACGCCGACAGGCTTCCATGCAATATATGGTAGGCTGGTTAACGAGTACAAGGATGTACTCGGGGTCGAGGAGCCCAGCTACGATGTATTGAAGAAAGCTGTTTACTTGTTGAGCGATAAGGAAATTGGAGGCATACATGAGTATGAGAGGCTGCTTCGTGAATTAGGGTTCGGAGACTACGTGGATGAATTCGTGAAGACAATATATTTATATAGTGCTCTAGACCATGCCAGGACAATAAGCCTCATGCTCTCGGATGGTGTGGTTCCATCGAATACTGGTGAGGGATACCTGGCTAGACTCGTGATTAGGCGTCTCCTCAGAAACCTCGCCAGGCTCGGCGTCGAACCCAGCAGGCTCACAGATGTGGTCCAGGAATTACTGGATCGCCAGGTAAAATACTGGAAGAACGACTACATATATGGCAAGTTCGAGAAGCACAGAGACTATATACTGGATGTAGTAACCATGGAGACCTCTAAGTTCATAGATGCCGTCAGCCGTGGAATAGACATCGTCGATAAGTTGCTTAAAAAGAAAAGAGAACTCTTACTTGAAGACCTCATCACAATATATGATTCACATGGAATACCCCCTGAATTCGTTGCTGAAAGAGCCAGGGAGCATGGTGTAAAAGTAGAGATACCGGGTGACTTCTACTCTAGAATAGCTCAGAGACATTCCTCTCCAGGCGTGTTGGTGAAGGAGAAGGAGCATGAGTTTCCCGAGGACGTGGTTAAATGGGCCTCTGGATTCCCTGCTACATATAGGGTTTTCCATGAGAACCCGTATCTAACCAGTGTTAATGCTAAGGTGTTAGGGGTTAGAGGAAAATACCTTATCCTGGATAGAACGGTTATGTACCCGTGGGCCGGAGGCCAGGAACACGATACAGGCTTCATCGAGGTGAATGGAAGAGGATATGAGGTTGAATACGTTGGGAAAGTTGGCGATGTAATAATACATGTATTGAAGGAGCCCGTGGAGATCAATGAGAATACTATGGTTAGGGTGGTAATAGACTGGTATAGGAGATACAGGTTAATGAAGCACCACACTGCAACACATATTATACTCGCTGCAGCAAGGTATATACTTGGCGACCATGTATGGCAAGCCGGTGCTGAGAAAACCATTGAGAAGGCTAGGCTGGATATAACACACCATAAGTCCCTTACATCGGAGGATGTGAGGAAGATAGAGGAGCTGGCTAACAGGATAATCGAGGACAGAGTGGATCTAAGGTTCCACTACACGGGTAAATTCGAGGCCGAGAACAAGTACGGGTTGAAGATATACCAGGGTGGCGCAATATACTCTCCAATCCTCAGAATAGTTGAGATACCTGGCTGGGATGCACAGGCCTGCTTCGGAACCCATGTGTTTAACACTAGTGAAGTAGGCGGTGTGAAAATAATTAATGCCGAGAGAATACAGGATGGAGTAATCAGGCTGGAGTTCATAGCGTCAACGAGGCTAGTTGATAAAATACACTTACTGGAAAACGAGATCGGAGAAGCCCTATCAATCCTGGGCTCTAAGCAGGGAGATCTGGCTTCTGCTGTAAAGAAGATTAAGAGAGAGTACGATAAGACGCTAGAGGTACTTGATAAATACAGGGATCTCATGGGAAAGACCATTATATCGAAGGCCCTTACCGAGGAGATAAACATCTGCGGCATTGATACGGTATATGTAGAGCTACCCATCAGCGATGAGAAACTAGTTAAACAAGTACTTGAAGAACTCTCACTAAAACACGGGGTACTTACTACCATAGATACTGGCGAACTGATCGAAATAGCGGTTAAACCCGAGAAAGCAGTAAAGAAGAACATAGACTTAAGGAGAATCACAGAGGAGTTAACGGGGAAAGGCATTAAGGGAGGCGGTAAACCAGACCACGTAACACTGAGAAAAACCCGTGACATTAAAAAAGAAGAGGTCATGAATGCGTTAAAGAATATATTGTGTAGACAATAGAGTCCTGCCTGGAATAAAATCAGTTTTATTGCTGTTTTATCAAAACCTCTATATGTATGCTATTCCTGATGGACTTCGATGCTGAGACGGGTGAATATTATTGTTGAGAATTATATCTATCGACCTCGGCACCACGAACATAAAAGGGTGTGTTTATAGAATTCAATGATTCATCCATGGATATAAATATTGTTGAACAGGTAAATATTAGACAGAAACATGTTGAGGATAAGGTAGGAGGCATTCATGAACATGATCCCAGGTACATACTCAGCAATATAGAGGATATAATTAGACACCTGTCTTCTTCTCATGGAAAGCCGGATGCTATAGTATTCTCATCATATCTCTTCTCCACCCTATTCATGACGAGCATGGGGGTGTATTTATTCGTATTAATGGGTACGGTTTTTGAGAAGGCAGGGCTAACGGAGGTAATCGTAGATGCGCTTGAACCACTAGTAGGAAGAGTGAAAGGGGGACTCGCTGTAGTTACTGTACTTGGGTGTGCATTTTTCGAGTTGCTAACAGGTGCGGTAACAGCTACAACAGCATTCTCTAGGATCATGGGGCTTCATGATAATGGACTAGGTTTTCAATTTAGATTAAAATATATAATTCCCTCTGCTAAGATAATGATTTATCGGCTGGGCCCGTCGCCTAGCCAGGATAGGGCGCCGGCCTTCTAAGCCGGAG
>NZ_JBMFMW010000100.1:0-4063 GCF_049970475.1 Desulfurococcus sp. | reverse complement strand
ATTATGTATGTTTATCGGTGCTGAGAGAGCCCTGTTGACAACCGCCATAACTATTGGTAGTCTTAGGGCTGATGCTATATATACTATTTCAACCATTAACGCCAATCCCTGGGATGATGTGGCCGTGAAAGCTCTGGCACCAGCCGCTGCCGCACCTACGCAAGCACTCATAGCTGAGTGCTCTGATTCAACCGGTATGAACTCCGTGTGTACTAATCCATCATTAACGAACTCCGAGTATTTTTCAACAATAATTGTCTGGGGTGTTATAGGGTATGCTGCCACCACATCTACGTAGCTCTGCTTTACAGCGTAGGCTACTGCTTCATCACCATTAGCGGTTGTTAAAACCTGTTTCTCAATAGGGATCTTCGGCTTGAACACGGTTTTCTCCATTACGCTTACACCTCCTCAAACTCGGGTACCATTGATATAGCTTTGACAGGGCATTCGTGAGCACATATCCCACAACCTTTACAGTAATCCAGGTTTACCTGTATCTTCTCGCCATCCCATACTATAGCCATATCAGGGCAGAAGAGCCAGCAGATCATGCACTTCGTGCATTTATTATGATCCACCACAGGCCTCAACGCACGCCAGTCACCAGTTTTAACATCTGTGGATAACCTATACGCTACCCCACCTATTGGCAGGCTTCTCCATCCTCTAGGCTCACTCATGCATCTACACCTCTATAGATTCCTCATAAGCCTTCTTTATTAAGGCAAGATTCTTTTCAGCAACAGGACCCTTAAATCTTGCCTTCACGGCTTTCTCAACACTATCCCATCCAACGACCCCACCATGCTTGAGTAGTCCACCTATCATGGCTGTATTAGTTATATTGGCCCTAAGTATTTCAAGCGCTAGCTTGGATGCCGGTACAAGTATCAGCCTGTAATCACCTTTTTTAATGCCTAGTTTCCCAATAACCTGGTCAATACTTCCAGCATAATTGGTTATAATAGTACCACTCCCCTTTAAGCCGCTCACTAAGCCTGGAGAGAGAAGGGTGTAGTCTAATACCACAGCTATATCCGGCTCATATATCATACTGTGTATTTCTATAGGTTCATCGCTGATCCTAGTGAAGGAAAGCATTGGTGCACCTGATCTCTCAGGACCAAATGCTGGAAAACTTTGAGCATGACGTCCCTCCAGAGCGGCTGCCATGGCGACAATATTACTAGCGGTCCAGGCTCCCTGGCCGCCTCTTCCATGCCACCTGATCTCAATCATCATTTACTGGTCACCATCTATTCTAACGTGATAGGTTTATTCATACATGAATTAATAAAGGTTCAATATTATTGGATATCACATATTTTTAAAGAGGCATATTGGTTTAAAGATTCGTATCTCTGAAACGCATTAAATTCAGGTCAATTTAATGTTCTAAATACAGGTGTTCTAAATAAAGGCACCCCTGTTTTTGTAAAGAATATATATCGCGATGGATAAGAATAGTAATCCAGTAAGGCTTCCCACTAGGTACAATAATAGTATCATGTATACTGTTTCAACCGGTAAACCATATACCCCAGCTAGATAATTTATTTCACCCGGGTCAAGTAATGCCCTTGCAACGTACCCGATCATCCATGAAAATATGACTAGGGGCAGCGGTGTCGACGCGTAAGCCAGCATCAGGCCCATTGAACGCCTCCTCCTCATGAAGTACATGGCCATTAATGAGGGGAGGGCTATAAGTAATGCTGAAACAGCATATATTTGCGTATAGGTTCCAGCCAGTACGAAGAATAACATCATCCCGTATAAATAATACCTGTACCCCTTTCTCACATACTTTATTCTATCTGTGAAATCATATGGAATTGTTTTACACCATTTTACTAGTTTCTCCAAGTCTTCAATGATTTCCCTGGTTAACTCCTTGCTGACGGATATCTTAGATACTGTTTCCCTGGTTTTATCACTGATAAACCTAGCTAACTCTATGTTGTTGACACTGATCTCCCTAAGGGTTAATTCAAGGGACTCGATAGCTTCCTCGATTTTTCTCTTCAATCGTGGATCGCTCAACTGTTTTAGACTTAACAATGTCTCCAACGTGTTCAACGCATCTCTTAGTAGCTTGACGGACTCCAATATATAGTGACCCCCTTGTGAGGATGATTATGATTAAGGTGGAATAAAAAAGAATGGTTTAAGTATTTACTTCTTCTGCGCCTTAAGATTCTTCCAGATACACCAGGCCGACAAGCCCAGTATGAATAGCCATGATCCCAGCATGAAGACTATCCACAACTGCTCCATGTCTTCCACCTCTACTCGACCACTATGATCTTCCTGTTTTCAGCCAATTCCTTACCATATTTCTTCTTGATTCCATAGTATGTTTCAATCGCTCCGATGATCAATACAAGTATTATAGCTATCCTGGCGCCCACTATCAAGGGATCTGCTTGCGCGAAGACCCCTTGGTTATAATAATCTATTGTTGTTCCAACCAATAGTATTAATATGTATATCGGGGTCAACGTCATTAATATATACTTGAATAATGATGGTACACGTATCAATGCACCAGTATGGAGCTCCTTCCATAAGTTATCTGGTTTAAACAGGTAGACTCCCACTATTACATCGAATAACCCAAGAACTACCAGCAGGTATGAGCCAACCCAGTTATCTAGTTCACCGAAGTATGTAAGAGAAGAGTCTAGCGCCACCGGTAATCCCAGCAAGAAGTACAGTATAAATACTATAAGTGACCCAAGCCTCCTATTGATGCCTAAGTCCTCCTCTAGTAATGCCACTAGATAATTATACATTGCTATAGCGGATGTCCACCCTGCGAAGAACAGTAGGAGGAACCATAACATGCCGAAGACCCTGCCTACATCACCTAGGGCCGTGAAGACATTTGGTAGTGCCATGAAAGCTAATCCCAGCGAGCCTTGTTTAACCACGTCTGGACCTAGGTATGCGTATGCTAATGGTACCGCTATTGTACCGCCTAGTATTACCTCTGCCACCTCGTTGAGGGATGTTGTTGTTAAGCCTGCTAGTGCTATATCATCATCCTTCTTAACGTATGACGCATAGTTATGTATTATACCCATTCCAAGGCTTAATGTAAAGAATATCTGGCCCGCCGCAGCTAGCGAGATAACCCAGAAGTTACTTCTCAATGTTTCAAAGTCCGGATTCCAGCTGTACCGGAGCCCGGCCCAGGAGCTCCAGTCAGGCCTCACCGGTGCTCCAGTTGTTATCGATCTTATTGCTAGAATAATGGCAAAGACATAGAGCAACGGCATCATGATCTTGTTAAATAACTCAATGCCTTTGGCCACCCCCCTATAGGCAGCTATAAAGAGCAGTATCATGGGTATACTCCATGTGGCAAGCACCATGCTGGTGTTAGCTATATGGTTATTGAAGAATTCTACAGTGTTCGCCCCATAGTATGACCCTGCCGCACTATATATAACGTATGCTGCTGTCCAACCTATCACATGGATGTAATAAGAGTTTAGCAATGTGGTCACAGCAAAGGCTAACATGCCCCCTATAATGCCGAATATTAATGCTGTCCTAGGCTTAACCGACTCCCTGGCCATCAGGTAGAACATTGGACCGAGCGTTCCATGCCCGTATTTACCGCCATATCTCCCTGTACTCCATTCAACCCACATCAATGGTATACCCAGTAACAGCAATGCTATGAAGTATGGTATCATGAATGCGCCGCCACCGTTTGCAGCGAGTAGCCTGGGGAATCGCCAGAAATTACCTAGTCCAATAGCGTTCCCAGCCATTGATAATATCAATCCGAACCTGGTTGCCCATGTTTCTCTTTCCCTACTCACTGGACCCACCTAACATAATACTTATTTTTATAGTATTAAGTATAAAAATATTAACTGAATTATAGAACAAATATTTCTAACCCACCAATGTTTCACTTTAAAAATAATAATTGGGAACATTAATTAATTGGGGTCACCCGGTAAACGCTGTCTACACTGTATCGCTGCTGTGCTGTCAAGAGCCGGTCTTTGGATTCAGCCTATACCCGGTTAACTTCGTTATCAGT
>NZ_JBMFMW010000099.1:0-4090 GCF_049970475.1 Desulfurococcus sp. | reverse complement strand
ATAGGGTGGCATGCATAAACCTATTCCTGAAGCACTCAAGATGTGATGTCACCCTGAACACCCCTAAGCCATATGCAAGCCCAAGCAGGATACAAGGGGAACAAAAACGAGGGGATGAAACCAATTTATATAAACCTATATAAGATCTAAACCCTAATCCATTATTACATGCAGCAACATAGAAAATGATACTGCCATCGTGTTTGCCGGGTATGGACTTGAAGACGCCTCCATCATAGCGTACGAGCTCCTCGAAACACTCCTTATCTATCTCCACGACCTCATCTAAATCCTGCTCCTTGAAATCCCTTATTAACGGGTTAGGGCACTGGTCAGCCGAGGCCTCTCTCATCAACACCGTGCTCAGGTTATCGGGCACTCATCACTAAGGGCAATCTACCTGCGCACTATTATCCTAGCATCAACCACTACAGCTTTATCAGGGTATGCTATCACCGGGTTTAAATCCATCGAGTCTATCCAGGGATTCTCTACTATCAGGTGGGATACCTTAACCAATATATCAGCCAACGCATGCTTATTAACTGGGGGTATGCCGCGGTACCCGTTGAATATACTGGACGCCCTCAGCTCCTCGATCATCTCCAACGCCTCCCTGACATCTATTGGTGCTACCCTGAATGAGACATCCCTGAAGACCTCTGTGAAGATACCGCCAAGGCCAAACATCACGACACCGCCGAAGACCGCGTCATTAAGTGAGCCAATGATTACCTCGACACCCTTAGGCATCATCTTCTGCACTAGGAATCCCTCAATCCTAGCACCCGGCGCCTTAACCTGGATAACCCTGTTCATCTCTTCGACAGCTCTGTATACCTCACTACTACTCGTCAAACCCAGTCTAACGCCCCCGACATCGCTCTTATGGCTTATATCGGGTGAAACCACCTTGACGACCACTGGGTAACCTATCTTCTCAGCTATCTCAACGGCTTCCCCCGGAGTTGATGCGAACCCGTATGATGCTAGAGGTATATTATATGATTCGAGGATATGGAAAACCTTTAAATCAGATAGCTTACCCTCTCCACCAATCACACTAGAGACTGAAACAGCTTGTTTTTCAGGCATTTAGCCCTGACTGTCTTATATACGTTCCTGCTTATAAACATATCCATATATAAAATATATACCGGAGATTCTGGGAGTGATGAACAGGGGATCTGAGCAGTAAATGAGGAGCGCATCCTAGGCTGACCCAGGAGTGGCATGGAAATCCCCGATGGATGTAGGAAGGGCTGTCCTCGAAGACGGATCATAGTGTTTTAAGTGGATCCAGGTATTATTTCTATAAGGGGTAATTTTATGAGCAGTTTAAACCCTTTAAAGGCTCTCCCCGGCACCAAGCTAGCATTAATGGGTAATGAAGCCATCGCCAGGGGCGCCGTAGAGGCAGGCGTCTACGTTGTAACCGGTTACCCCGGTACACCCAGCAGCGAGGTTATAATGACCATACAGAGATATGGGGGCGATCTAGGGATATATGTTGAATGGGCTGTGAACGAGAGAGTAGCCTTCGAAATAGCCCTCGGAGCAGCCATCAGCGGCGCCCGCGCGCTCGCGACGATGAAGGCTCCTGGATTAAACGTTGCATCAGACCCTGTTATCTCAGCTGCTTACAGTGGTGTTGACGGCGGGTTAGTGATCCTGGTAGCCGATGATCCGGGTCCCCATACAACCCAGACTGAACAGGATGACAGGTGGTTCGCTAAGTTGGCCAAGCTCCCTACTATCTCTCCATCTAGCCCCCAGGAAGCCAAGGATTACGCGAGGGCAGCATTCGAGATAAGCGAGGAATTAATGCTCCCCGTAATGCTTCTGACGACGACGCGGGTGAACCATGCCGTTGGGGAAGTTGTCTTAGGCGAGTTCAAGGAGCCGAGGAGGTATAAGGGGTTTAAGAGGGACCCGCCGAGATACGTAAGGGCTGGGATGAAGTGGAATCTTGAAAGACATAAATGGGTTGACCAGCAACTCTCCAGGGTCGAGGAGGTTACGGGAAAGCATGGTTTAAACAGGGTTGAGGGGAGTGGGGACCTCTGTATTGTCACAGGGGGTGCAGCCTACAATTACGTTGTCGAAGCCGTTGAATCCCTCGGTTTATCTGGCATGACTAGAATACTTAAACTAGGCTTGATACACCCTCTCCCAGCCAGGTTCATACTGGAGAACATAGAGGGCTGTAGGAAAATACTTGTGGTTGAGGAACTGGACCCCTTCATAGAGGAAGAGCTGGCCAAGACACTCTACAGGGCCGGGCTACATATAGAGATCCTGGGTAAGCATGCTGGCTGGCTCCCCTTTGAAGGCGAGTTAAACCCTGTAATAGTTAGGGAATTCATAGCCAGGGCTACTGGTGTGAGGGAGACTGGGGGCGCTGAGCCGGTGAAACCAGGTGTAGAGATACCTGAGAGACCGCCCCCACTATGCCCTGGATGCCCTCATAGATTCACGTTTATAGCGTTACGCTCAGCACTGCTGAGAAACGGGTTCAAGCCCAGCGATATACCTGTATTCGGGGATATTGGTTGCTACGCGCTCTCAGTGAACCCCCCGCTTAACTCTATATGGACTGAGCACAGTATGGGCGCGAGCATATCGATGGCGATGGGGTTGAAGATAGCTGGCTTCGAGAAACCCGTGGTCGCCGTCATAGGTGATTCAACATTCTTTCACGCCGGCATCCCCTCGTTGATCGAGGCTGTTCACAAGAGGGTTGACATGCTTGTCTTGATACTGGACAATGACATAGTCGCTATGACTGGTCATCAGTCAACCCCAGCATGGAACAGGACTGAGACGGGTAGGGAGACAAGGGGGATCAGTATACTGGAGCTGGTGAAGGCTATAGGCGTTGACAATGTCGCCGTAGTTGATCCATACAATCTGAAGGAGGCTGAGAGGATCATAGGCGAGTACCTCGTTAGGAAAGGCGTAAACGTGGTGATAGCTAAACACCCATGTGCCCTTGAGGAGAGGAGGACAAAGCATGTAGAGCCCTATGTGGTTGACGCGGAGAAGTGCACAGGGTGCAGGGCATGTATTGCTTCAACGGGGTGTCCAGCAATAATCATGGTTGAAGGCAAGGCGTATATCATAGAGGAGGATTGCAATGGATGCGGTTTATGCGTTAGATACTGCCAATACAACGCAATAGTAAGGAGGGAGAGGTGAGTACTGGTGTCCAATAAGGTGTTCAATATATTAATAGCGGGTATCGGTGGGCAGGGAGGCTTAACGCTCTCAAGGATACTTGCTGAGGCAGCTGTTAAAACCGGCTTCTCCGTTAAGACAGGTGAGACCCTCGGAATGGCTCAGAGATACGGTAGCGTTGTGAGCTTCGTGAGGATAGGTGGTAACACGTACTCACCGATATTTGGTAGTGGCGAGGCAGATGTATTACTCGGCTTAGAGTTAACGGAGAGTGTTAGGAACATGAGGTATTTGAGGCATCATGGATTAATAATCGTAGCCGATGAATACAGGCCGCCATCGATGGCCAGTATAACTGGTAGAGCACCCTCGAGAAGCATCCTGCTAGCCGAGCTAGCCAGGTATAATGCTGTCGTGGTGCCAGCAAGGAAGATAGCCGTGGAGGCTGGCAACCCAAGAGCATTAAACATGGTACTGTTAGGGGTGCTCAATGCAGCCACGAATATACTGCCCCACCATGTAGTCGAGGATACGATAAGAAGCATAATTCGTGGAGAGGCAGGGGAGAAATCTGTAAGAGCCTATTACGAGGGCCACAAATGGTTTAAGAACCATCGTTAAGCTGATGTAGCGGTTAAACAGTCTTCTATCCTCTGTGTCTCCAGGGAATTTTTAGAAATTTTATATTGTTTAATAAAATTAACCTAATATGTGGGAAATGATCCGTAGGGTAGCAATAATCACAAGGACAAGCTCAGGCATTGATAAGGGCATCGTATAGAAGCTGACTGAGAAAGGGTTCTCAATTATCATCACTGATATAACTGGACACGAGAGGGATCGTTGAGATGTGTATTGCGGTATTATGTATGCTGGGTGCCCTAGATGAGTGGTGACGTCGTGATTATCTACG
>NZ_JBMFMW010000098.1:0-4116 GCF_049970475.1 Desulfurococcus sp. | reverse complement strand
TGTGCTGTTGGACGGGTTCTCCACAATGTATCAATGGCCTTCCCCACACTCATAGCGAAGTCTCCTAGAGGTAGACTGCTTACTCCAACAGCATAGCTTCCAACCGCTAGGGCAGCGGCGACACCTATTGCCGGTGCCCCCCGTATCTCCATCTCGATGATCGCCTTGGCAACTCTCTCAGGGCTGTTGCTGCAGTAGACCTCTTCTTTAAATGGGAGTTTAAGGGTGTTCACCCAGCATACAGCGTTGGATTCTTTATCGTACCATACAGCCCTTATTTTAAGTGGGTAGGGAGTACTCATTGTCAATAGACATCACCTGATTCAGATAACACAATCTTAAGCTTAAATTATAACCTTGAAACCCGATACTAATGCTTGATACAGCAAGGTGTTTAAGTTGAGTAAAGTGGATGGTTTCGAAGTAGTCTTTAATGATGAGGCGTGTACGGCGTCGACGAGCGATCAAAGAGTAGTCAATATGCTTGAGGAGAGATGGATCGGTAAGAAACGGGGCGGGGAGCTCATCCTGGAGCTCGTCGAGGTCGCTTACTTAATCCTAGATGGAAGAGCCACTGTGAAGACTACGGATGGCAAGTATATTCGAAGCCTTAACGAGCTCATGCAACATGAATACAAGTGCTTTAAGGACTTCTTCTGGCCCCAGTTACTCGTCTACAAGGATTTAAGGGATAGAGGTAGGAGGGTAAGGGTAGTAGACCAGGAGAGGTTCCTCATTAAAGATAAGTCAGGTGATTTAAGGCTGGTACTGGTTCTCGAGGAGAAGAAGATGAGGGGTATAACGGATATAATGAGGGAGGTGGAGAACGCTAGAAGCAATAGTCTTCAACTAGTTCTAGCAATAGTTAGCCTCCAGGGGGATATAACATACTATGAGGCAAACAAGATAGCGTTGGAGGTGGTTTAAACAGTGAGTGAGGAAGACGTATTGAACCCCCCGAGGGGGATGAGGGATCTAACAGGTGTCGATGCTGAGTTACACGAGTACATGGTTGAATTATTTAAGGAGACGGCTAGGCGAAACGGGTTCAAGCCTATTATAACGCCTACAGTAGAATACTTTAGGTTATTCGAGAAGAAGAGCGGCGAAGAGATAAAGAGGTCTATGTATGTCTTCCAGGATAAAGCCGGTAGAACACTCGCGTTAAGACCCGAGGTCACTGCGAGCGTTGTTAGAGCGTATCTTAAGGAGATGAGGTCTCAGCCTAAACCCATTAGGCTATACTATGTAGCCCAGTGCTTTAGATACGAGGAGCCGCAGAAAGCGAGGTACAGGGAGTTCTGGCAGGGGGGATTAGAGATCATAGGCGACCCCGATATAAATGCTGATGTCTCAGCTGCTTTCACAGCTAGCAACTTCCTTGAAGAGCTTGGTGTGAAACACTACTATGTAGTAGGTAATGTTGCAACCTACAGGGTCATCATGGATAGAATAGGTATCCCGGAGGAAACACAGGACCTGGTGCTACACTTAATCGATAAGGACAGGGTTGGCGAAGCCCTTCAGGTGCTCAGGGATAAGACTAGCAGGGAGGATGTCGTTGAATTATTCAGGAGGCTCCTGAATAGCGGGATAGATGAAGCATTAAGCGTTATAATGGACTTCAAGGGGCTGGGCGAGGGATACTCTATCATAGAATCCGAGCTGGCTAAGACAAGGGAGTTCATAGAGTTGTTGAATCAGGTGGGATTTAACGCTGCATACGAGCCTAAATTGGTTAGGGGGCTGGCCTACTACACCGGGTTGATCTTCGAGTATAAGACAAGTGGTGGATTAAGTGTGAGCATTGGTGGGGGCGGTAGATACGATGGATTAACAAGGGTGTACGGGGGAGAATACGAGTATTCTACCGGATTAGCACTGGGACTGGATAGAATTATGCTGCTACTGGACCCCGGTAAGATGCTTCCCAGTAAAACCACCGTGCTAATCTCAATACTAGAGGGTGTTCCACTTAAAGCCGGGTATGAACTAGTGAGGCGAATCAGGGTTAAAGGGGTTGAAGTAATCCCGTATAGGGCGCGCTCGTTATCCAAGGCGCTGAGCCTGGCGAACAAGATTAACGCTGGATTAGTAGTGATAATTGGTAAGAGAGAGTATGAGTCAGGCTCTATAACAGTAAAGAATATGATCACGGGTGAGCAGAAATACATAGGGTTAAACGACATCAATGCATTCTTGGACTACATAAAGGGCGCCGGGGCGCAGCAGCCCCAGGATGATGCGGGCTAGACAATGTTCTACCCGTGTTTATTAAAACCCATTTACATAAACCATAATTATAGAGTTGAAAAAGGTGCATTTCTATGACCAGGATAAGTCTTGAGAAAATAAGCGAGTATGAGTGGAAGATACCTAGGAAGTATAAGCCCTGTATGAAGACTGACGCTGTGGTCTTCGCGGATGAATACCTGCTCGATAAAATGGAGAGCGATTTAACTTTAGAGCAAGCGGCAAATGTTGCATGCCTGCCAGGTATAAGGCTATACTCGTATGTGATGCCCGATGGACACCAGGGCTACGGGTTCCCAATAGGGGGAGTAGCAGGCTTCGATATCGAGGAGGGTGTGATAAGTCCTGGAGGAGTCGGATACGATATTAATTGTGGAGTAAGAGTGTTAAGGACCGAGTTGGATATAGAAGATGTTAAACCCCGCTTAAAAGACCTCGTTGAGGCGTTATTTAGGAATGTACCAAGCGGTGTCGGCTCCACGGGGCATTTAAGGCTGAGCTTTAACGAGCTCGACGACGTGTTAAATAGGGGTGTTGAATGGGCTGTAGAAGCCGGGTTCGGGTGGAAGAGGGATTTAGAACACATCGAGGAAAACGGTAGGATGAAGAGTGCTGATGCCAGCAAGGTGAGTAAGGTAGCCAAGGAGAGAGGTCATGAACAACTGGGCACACTTGGCGCGGGCAACCACTTCCTCGAGATACAGGTGGTTGAGGAGATATATGATCCCGAGGCCGCTAAGGTGATGGGTATAACGAGAATAGGGCAGGTCACATTAATGATCCATACTGGTAGCAGGGGTCTCGGGCATCAGGTGGCAAGTGATTACTTGATGATAATGGAGAGGGCGATGAGGAAGTATGGTATACAGATACCTGATAGAGAGCTCGCAGCACTACCATTTCAATCCAATGAGGCACAGGACTACTTTAAAGCCATGTCGGCTGCAGCGAACTTCGCCTGGGCTAACAGGCAGATTATAACGCATTGGACAAGGGAGAGCTTTAAGCAAGTGTTCAAGAAGGATCCGGAGGCCCTTGGAATAGAAATAATATATGATGTAGCACATAATATTGCTAAGATTGAGGAACATGTTGTAAATGGTGAGAGATACAAGGTAGTAGTACACAGGAAAGGAGCTACAAGGGCGTTTCCACCCGGTCACCCCAATATACCTGGCGATTACAAGTCTATAGGTCAACCTGTGTTGATACCTGGTAGTATGGGTACTGCAAGCTACATACTCCTGGGTACGGAGAGTGGGGCAAGGACATGGTATAGTGCTCCACATGGGGCGGGTAGATGGCTCAGCCGTGGAGATGCCATCAGATCCTATAGCCCGGATAAAGTAATGGATGAGTTGGGCAGGAAGGGAGTAGTATTGAAGGCGGCTACTAGGAGAGTTATAAGTGAGGAGGCCCCCGGGGCATACAAGGATGTTGACAGGGTTGTATTAGTAGCGCAAAAAGTAGGGATTGCAAGGCCCATCGTGAAGATGCGTCCAATAGGTGTTGTAAAAGGATAACGAGTACCCATCCATATGTTTTTCTATACCTGAACCTTAGAGCGCTATGGATAATTTGGTGATCCCCACACTAACTCATTAATATAAGATATCTAGGCATAGATCTCCAGATGTCCTGAGGGGTGGATCGATGTCGAAGAAGAGGGAGAAAGCCGAGAAGGCTCTGCCACCCGAGCTCGCCTTAACGTCGCCGGACTTGACTGGGGAGTCACTAGCCAAGGTCGAGAAGGAGATCGTGAGGGCCGAGGATCCGTACGTGATCCCCAGTACTATAGCGCAGAAGTATGGGGTCAAAGTGAGCACTGCCAAGAAGATCCTGAGGCTACTCGAGGAGAAGGGT
>NZ_JBMFMW010000097.1:0-4173 GCF_049970475.1 Desulfurococcus sp. | reverse complement strand
TACGGCATCGTGTTGGATAAGGAGGTTGTCCACCCGGGCATGCCTAGGAGAGTTGAGAACGCTAGGATAGTGCTCCTAGATGCCCCATTAGAGATAGAAAAGCCCGAGATAGATGCCGAGATAAGAATAAATGATCCAGAGCAATTAGAGAAATTCCTGCAACAGGAAGAAGATATACTGGTTAAGATGGTTGACAAGATAGCTAGTGTCGGCGCTAACGTGGTTGTATGTCAGAAAGGCATTGATGAGGTTGCCCAGCACTTCCTAGCTAAGAAGGGGATATTAGCCGTTAGAAGAGTTAAGAGGAGCGACCTCGAGAAACTCGAGAGGGCTACAGGCGGCAGAATAGTAAGCAACATAGAGGACTTAACACCAGAGGACCTCGGATACGCTGCACTAGTAGAGGAGAGGAAGATTGGAGAAGATAAAATGGTATTCATAGAGGGATGCAAGAACCCGAGATCCGTAAGCATAGTGATAAGGGGAGGATTAGAGAGGCTGGTTGATGAAGCTGAGAGAAGCATGAGAGATGCATTATCAGCTGTAGCGGACGCATTAAGAGACGGTAAGATTATTCCAGGCGGTGGAGCAACAGAGATCGAGCTAGCTAAATACATAAGAAGGCTTGCAACGAAGATCGGTGGTAAGGAACAGTTAGCAATAGAGGCGTTCGCGAAAGCCATTGAGGGGCTAACAGTATCACTGATTGAGAATGCTGGATTAGACCCAATAGACATGATAATGAAGCTTAGAGCTGCCCATGAGAAGGATAGCGGTAAATACTTAAGCATAGACCTCGCAACAGGCGACCTGGTAAACATGAAGGAGAAAGGTGTCATAGAGCCAGTGAGCATACTGGCTAACGCGATAAAAGCTGGTACTGAAGCAGCCACCATAATATTGAGAATAGATGACGTGATAGCGGCCAGTAAGCTCGAGAAGGGCAAAGAGGAAACCGGTAAGAAACCCGGCGAAGAAGAAAAAGAGAAAGAAGACTAAACTTATTTTTGAAGATTTAAACTACTTAACCGTTAATCCCAAATAGATTTTATCCATGGGCCTTAAATCCAGTTGGCTGGGGCTTTTTATAACAACTAGTAACCCGTGAAGCGATATAACGATCCTATATATATCCCCTATTCTACTAGTAGAGACAACATATCCGTTAGCGCAGAAGTATTTCTCGAGGCATTTCTCCTTGTCCCGTGTAATCTCGACATCAATGCTAGCACTGATCCTGGGTTGGGATACGACATCCTCATGGAGCTCGACCTCCATACTGACCGTGTTACAGGTTAGTTTTAAACGATATGTATTCGGTACCCTTAACTGCTGTATTTCATTCACAGTACAACTCTCACTAAACACCATGGCGTAGCACCCAGGTTTTTATTGTCTAAGACAAATGTAATTAAGGTATGTAATATGTTAATAAGCTTTGGTGAGCCTGAATGTCTGTTGTCGATGCTTCAAGAAGACTGGTCAGCGAGTTAGCCTCAATGATAGATAAAAAAATACGTGTCATATTAAGCGATGGAAAATACTATGATGGAATATTAATAGGTTTCGACCACCCTGGATTAAACATATTATTGAGAAACGCTGTAGACGACAAGGGGAACAGGGTTCCTAGAGTCGTGATTAAAGGTGAGAGAATCTCGGAGATAGTTATCATGGAGGAACCATTATTCAACCCCGAGGAATTCAAGGAATGGGTTCTTAGAGAAATGAAGATCCCAGAACATATGGTTAAAGTAATACCCGAGGCAAGAGTAGTAGAGGTACAGGGACGCTACAGGGTTGGTGAGGACGGTGTACTTGGCTCCGGACCTATAGCTGAGACGCTTCACAGCATTTACAAGAAATACATAGAGTACAGAAGGAAGATGATACAGGGATAGAAAGGTGTTTTTCGAGCCACGCGAATATGATTTAGCAGGTAGGATAACCAAGTTAACTACTAGGCATGGAAGTATTGAAACCCCCTATCTTTTTCCAGTCATCAACCCATTAAAGCAGGAGGTCCCACTTGATAAGCTTTTAGAGCTTGGTTTCAACGGATTAATAACAAACGCTTACCTCTTCTACAAGAGGAATAAGGGAGTAGCCAAGCCGATCCACGATGAGTTAAAGTGGAGTAAAACCATAATGACGGATTCAGGCGGCTACCAGGTCCTAATATATGGTGATGTAGAGGTCGATAATAAGACTATAGTATCATATCAGAGGCGCATAGGAGTAGATATAGGCGTGATACTGGATAAGCCCACGGGTAATAGGGCATCATATAAGGAAGCCGTTGAAAGCATCTATGAAACATATAGAAGAGCTGTTGAAGCTGCGCCACTAATATCCGATAGTGATCAGTTATGGGTGCTCCCTATCCAGGGAATACCCTATAACGAGCTTGTTGAAAGATCATCAATACTAGCGTGGAAGCTCCCCGTTTACAGCATATACGCTATAGGATCTCCTACAGTACTCCTCGAGAAATACAGTTACTCGAAAATAATCGAATCCCTTATCCTAGCTAAAAGATTACTGCCACCAGGGAAACCCATACATGTATTTGGGGTAGGACACCCGATGGCCCTCCCCTTCCTAGTAGCAGCCGGAGGAGATCTCTTCGATTCAGCGAGCTATATATTATATGCCCGCGATGATAGGTATATGACTGAGACCGGAACTAGAAACATAAGGGATCTACATTACCTACCATGCAACTGCCCTGTCTGCAGTCGTTACACCGCCAAGGAACTACTTGAGCTACCCAGACAGGAGAGAACGAGATTAATAGCCTTACATAACCTCTACATGCTCTCCAAGGAATTGAAAAACGTTAAGCAAGCCATCATGGAGGGCAGGCTCTGGGAGCTCCTGGAGTATAAGAGTAAGGGGCATCCAAGCCTCAGGGAAGCATTCAATGTCCTAGTGAAATATAGAGACCTATTGAAGCAGTATAACCCCTTATCAAAGCCGGATACGAAAGCCCTGTTTCTAATTGATAGATCGTCAACACGTAATCCCAGAGTAGAGGAAACGAAGACAAGGGTCTCCAACATCCTCGGTGACTCCTTAAGGAATAAATACATCATTGTAATCCCTGCCTATAGAAAACCATATACAAGCCAAGATGAATACCTAGACCTAGAAAACAACCTTAGAGGCAATAATTCAATACAAGTACTCTTTATACATCCATTCCTAGGAGTAATACCACCAGGGTTATCCTCAACCTATCCGTTCTATCAGCATGAATCACGGTTCACTACAAGGGATATCTCCCCGATGGAAATAGGCTCATTGCTTTCAACCCTTAGCAGACAAGGAGCCAAGAAGATAATCATAGTGGAAGCCAGCTGGTTCACTAGAAAACTATACACCAAAATACTAAGGGCTTTCCCAGACTTAAGGGATAAAATAGCTATATATAGGATAGACGAGATTTCTTCTCAGATTCCTCTATAGCCTTTTCAACTTTTTCTCTTTCAGCCTCTATAGCCTCTATAAGGGATGCCTCCTCAAGTAGTGATGAAGTATTTATTTCAACACCCAGTATACTACTTATAACCTCAACGGCTACAGCACTCGCCTTTGGATCTGGTCTATAGAGCTCTGTGTATGCTAGAATAGTTACGCCGCTTAACCCATACGCGTTCATAAACATCATTGTTAGTGCAAGTGGTCCTATTACATGTCTCTCCTCCAAGAGCTTTGCATTAAGCTTGATACCTGTGTTACCTATAGGTATCCATCTATACTTCTCATTCACATCTTCCCTTAGGCTGGGGTCTAATCCACCTACCAATATCACTTCTTTAGCACCAATATCCCTAGCCAGTTTAGCCAAGTACTCTGTGTAACTAGTCCTCTCCTTCTCGCTTGGAGTTGCATTATGCAACACGATGACAGCGTTATTACTCCCTATTTTTCCAGCATATACTTCAAATGGATACATTAATCCCCGCTCCCTACTGTACATTGTGAACTCCGGCATGTATCTTGTCTTAATGAATCCTATCTTCTGGAGTTTGAGCTCACGCACAATATGCCTCGTGGTTAGGTATCCTAGCATACCGAATCCTTGATAGCCAGTTATAAAGTATGATGGGCTTAGCTCACGTAGATCGAGTTCTGACGTCTTAACAAGGGATATCGATGAACTCATTTTTT
>NZ_JBMFMW010000096.1:2815-4247 GCF_049970475.1 Desulfurococcus sp. | reverse complement strand
CCTCGAGCCTTACGTCGACAACTCTGTCTACTTCAACCATGTAGAGCCATTTAACACCTGTCTCCACCCTCCTGATGCCTGGGATACTTGAGCCCTGTGCTGGCTGGACCCCTATAGTCTCCACACTCTCGTACTTATTCTTAAAGTAGAATGAGAGTGCTGAGAGATGTCCGCTTGTCCCGAGCCCAGCTACGACAACACTTGGCCTAACCCCCTCGCTCATCAACTGGTAGTCGATCTCCTTGGCTGTATATCTTAAATGGACGAGGAAGTTGTAGTCGTTCTCGAACTGGTTTAATATAACAGCATTATCCCTAGATGCCTCCACAAGGACCTTGCTGAGCATGCTTATCGTTATAGGTGTTCCCTCCCTCACGACCTCAGCACCCATTGCTTTGAACACGTAGTCAACGCATCTCTGGGCTGTGGCTGGGAGATATATCCTTGTCTTCATCCCGTGATAGTTCCCGAGACCAACAAGTGCCATACCAGTGTTAGTTGAAGACGCCTCGTACAGCTTAGCAGGCTTAACTCCTCTCTCGAGGAACCTATGAAGCATGTACCATGCAACCCTATCCTTTATGCTTAGGCTGAAGGGATGGTACCACTCTAGCTTAGCCCACACCCTTACATCGCTATTGCTCAGCGACTTCAGCTTAACCAGGGGGGTAGGTGTATTTCTTGACACGAGCTCCACGACTGAATCATATACCCTTAAACCGTTTCCCTGAACCTCGTGGAAGGGCTTTTGGCTTAGGTCTTGCCGAGGAGTTCTCTCACGGTTCTTCTAACAGCGTCCCTTGAAGAGAGCCTGGGCTTCCACCCTGTTGACTCCAGCTTCCTTATGTCGAGGAGCATTAATTTAACGTCTCCGGGCCATCCTCTACCATCCGGAGTGGTCTTCTTGAACACGTAGTCAACTCTCCCGAGACCCATTTCCTCCACTATTATATCTGCTATCTCGGTCACAGTCACCCAGTCATGGTTGCCCACGTTGTAAACATCTACTCCATGCATGCTATCAAGCTTATTCACAGCAAGATGCATTGTGGCCTCAACAGCGTCGCTTACATGGAGATAACTCTTCCTCTGGGTCCCATCACCAAGTATCTCCAGCCTGGAGGGATTTGTCCTCAGCTTGTTTATGAAGTCAACTATGACTCCGTGATTGCTTCTCGCCCCAATTATGTTTGCGTAGCGTAGTATCAGTGCTTTAAACCCGTATAGCTCACTATACACCTGTATAAGTACCTCGGATGCCAGTTTTGATGCACCATATATGGAAATAGGCTTCAACGGATGATAGTCCTCGGGGGTAGGTATAACCGAGGGCTCACCGTAAACCGTTGAGCTACTGGCAAAGACTAGCTTATCTACGTCGCCGAGCCTCATTGCCTCCAGTACATTGAATGTCGCGACCACGTTATTCTCG
>NZ_JBMFMW010000096.1:0-2805 GCF_049970475.1 Desulfurococcus sp. | reverse complement strand
GTGTATGCCTGGCTCCACACTCGATATCCTGACCTCAGGGTTGGCGGCATAGTGGAAAACTATATCGGCTCCTTTAAGGCCCTTCTCCCATTCTCCGCGCTTAGATAGATCCGCCTTAACGAGTCTCACTACCCCTGCATCAATATGCATCTCTATGTTCCTGGGTGAACCTGAGGACAAGTTGTCGATTACCACTACCTCATCAGCTTTAAGCCTGTAGACAAGGTAGTCGACTAAGTGGCTACCTATGAAGCCCGCTCCTCCTGTGACAACATATCTCATGCTTAATTCCTCTCCTACATCATATAAGCTCATTACTAGGTATGGGTTTAATAAGAATTACATCAAAGTTTAAAATCTAAGGGGTCTCATCATGGAGGATCTGGGAGGATGATTTCATGATTGATAAAATAGGTATAGCATTCAAGGAGTTCTACGGTGAGAAGCCATCAATAGTGGTCTCAGCACCTGGTAGACTTGACTTCCTGAATACCCACCAGGATTATAAGGGCTTACCGGTCTCAGCTATAGGAGTAAACCTTAGGACATATATTGCATTAGCGCCCAGCAATAATGGAGTCATGGCTTACTCCGAGAACCTTAACGCGGTGGATGAGTTCCACCCAGAAGAGATAACACTGAGGGGTGGTAAATGGTTCGGCGACTATATTAGGGCGGTATTCAAGGTCTTCACTGAGGAAGGATACAGGATCAAGGGGTTCAAGGCATATATTGCAAGCAATATACCCGTCGCCTCAGGGCTGGCGAGTAGTGCAGCCCTGGAAGTAGCTGTCGCCTGGGGTATAAGCGAGCTCAACGGGCTTGGGCTTAGTAGGAAGGATATAGCTGAGTATGCCTTCAAAGCCGAGAGCAAGGTCATGGGTATACCCTGCGGGAGACTAGACCAGTATGGTTCAGCCTTCGGCGGTGTAACATTGATACATACAAGGCCCCCGTACAATGTTGAGGAACTCGGGTTCAGAGAGGGGGTTTGGCTCGTAGTGGACTCCGGGATCAGGCACTCGACAGCCGATATCCATCCACGTGTACAGGGTGAGATAGATAGGGCATTAAACGAGTTAATGAGTATTGTTCCCCCGGGCTTGAAGAGCAAGCTGGGGTATAGGTACTGGGAGCCGAGGTGGGAGGAGCTCACACTAGACGAGCTCGCCCCATACCTTGATAACGTGAATAGGACTGGGGCTAGGAAGATAGAGTTCACGATTAGAATGCATTCATCCACGATGCTAGCGGTTAAGGCGTTAAAGGGGTTTAAGCCCACGGTTGGTGAGGTTGTAGAGGTCCTCGGTAGTGAATTAGCGGAGCCTGAAAAGGTGAGGTCTATTCTCTCCAGTAATACATGGAGACTGGAGCTAATAGGCTTAGTAATGAATCATCAGCATTACTTACTTAGCAAGCTATATGATGTAAGCCTGCCAGAGATAGATAGGATAGTTGAGGAAATGAATAAGCTTGGAGCACTGGGGGCCAAGCTCTCGGGAGCGGGGCTAGGCGGCTCCGTTATAGCTTTATGCAGGGATAGGGATACTGCTGGGAAAGCACTTAAAGGAGTCCTGGATTGCTGCGCACCCCGTGGATGGATAGTTGAGATAGATGAGGGAGTTAAAACGCATGGAGACAGGTGATCACTAGTGGAGAGAAGGATCCAGGAGCTGAGATGGGACCCTGTCCTCGGAGAGTGGGTCATGGTTTCAAGCATAAGGGAGGCGAGGCCCTGGCAACCCGAGGGCTTCTGCCCCTTCTGCCCCGGCGCGCCTGAGACAGGGTATGGATGGGATGCACTAATACTCAGGAACCGGTATCCCATGCTCAGCGATACCCCCTTAGAGCCGGGGAGGCATGGTTTCTACAGGACTGCGCCCTCGTATGGGAGGTGCTGGGTGGTTATTGAGACCCCTATCCATGATCTAGATGATATAAGTGATCTCCCAGTTGAACACATAGCCAGGGTACTCAACCTAGTTGTCGATAAGTACAGGGAGGAGAAGCAGGATAAAAGGCTCGTCTACTTCCTCTTCTTCAGGAATAAGGGGCGTGAAATAGGTGTATCCCTAACGCATCCTCATTCACAGATATACGTACTCCCCTTCGTGCCCGTCAGGGTGCAGAGAGAGATTGAGAACGCTAGGCGATATTATAATGAGAGTAAGGAGTGTCTTTTCTGCAGGATAATCGGGGAGGAGGAGAAGGAGAGAGTTAGAATAGTATATGATTCAAGTGACTGGATAGCCTTCATACCATTCTATGCTCACTGGCCCTTCGAGGTCCACATATACCCCAGGAGACATGTAGGCGAGTTAACGGATCTAACCAGTGATGAGGTGACTGCATTAGCCCATGCATTAAAGACGGTTCTATGTGGATTAAACAGGGTCCTCGGGAAGCCAATGCCCTACACGATGGTCCTCCACCAGAACCCCATGCACACCAGGTATCCATTCTACCACCTCCATATCGAAATATATGGCATGTACAGGACAACCGGGAAGCTAAAGTATGCCGCTGGCATGGAGACTGGTGGAGGAAACTTTACCTACGACTCCACCCCGGAGTATGTTGCAGAATTATTGAGGAAGGCTATTAGGGAGAATAAGTGTGGACACACATAGCTAGTTAAGTTTTTAACCTCGTGTACGCATAGCAGGGGGAAGACAAAAGGCGTAATGATGGATAACGTGGATTTCTACGGTGTAAAACTACTCCTAAGCAGTAGGGTTCGGGTCTGGTGAATACCTGTAATTGCCTGCTTCACCCCCTTATTTCTTATTCCCCCGCTCTGTCCGG
>NZ_JBMFMW010000095.1:0-4263 GCF_049970475.1 Desulfurococcus sp. | reverse complement strand
ACTGCTCCTGCTGCGCAGTAGCGACATTTTAATGGAACTAGGTGTACATGATACCCCATACTCCTCTCTGATAACTTCGGCAAGCCTCTCCGATAGCTTGCTATAGTTCACGTATCCATTACTCAATGCTTCCACTAGGCATGGATCGCTCTCGACGATCTCCCTCACAATGTTGCTTACACTCGTGTTTCCCCTGGGCATGGCACCACCTACGACTAAATGTAACAAATATATTCCAAAATGTAACACTTCTTTTTAAAATGTTTCATATATGTAAAAAAGTTTTTATCTCTGTTCCATGAAGCCTTTTCTAACCATTGGTGGATAACTATGAATGCCAGGGGTACAATTGTCAAAGCCGTACCAGTAATAGTGGCTTTACTACTGGTTGCACCATCAGTCAGCACAGTATCTACTGCGCAGTCCCAGAGCGTTTTCAGGGTAGGGTGGGGCGGTACCTCGCTAGATACATTCAACCCGTTTACAACCTATGCACAGATATCAACATGGATAACCCTTGACATCTATAGCAGGTTGGTAAGGGTCTCCAGTAATTATTCAACATATATCCCGGACCTGGCTGCTTCATGGGAGGTTATCGGTGGAGACACCGTTAGATTCCATCTTGTAACCAATGCAACATTCCACGATGGAGTACCGGTCACGGCTTCCGATGTAGAGTACAGCTTCCACCTAGCTAGTGAACCATGGTCATCCAGGGCGGCGAACGTCAAGATCGTTGAATCTATAAGAGTCATAGATAACTACACCATAGACTTCACCGTATCATCTATACCGTTATTCTTTGCCCTTGCAGCCAGCAATATACCAATAGTGCCGAAGCATATATGGAGTAATATAAGTGATCCATCAACATATAGCGGGTACCCACCCATAGGTTCCGGCCCCCTCAGGCTCACCGAGTACAAGGAGGGACAATACGTTGTGCTGGAGCCGTATAACAGGTTCTACTATCCATGGTATCTACCTAGGGTAGACCGGATCATAGTTAAATTCTACCCCGATGTAACCAGTGCAGCCAACGCGCTGATAGCCGGGGACATAGATGCTGTTGGACCCTATATCCCGATGGCGATGCGTAATGTCCTCGTGAACAACCCGGGGTTCAAGGTGTTTACATCCCCTGGGACAACATACTTCTACATAGCATTCAACGTGGACCCCAATGGAACAGGTAATCCAACCCTGAAGGACTTGAATGTTAGAAGGGCCCTAGCCTATGCTACAAATGTAACTTACGTCTGTGATACAGCGTGGCACGGGTATTCAAAGCCGATAGCTTCTGTTCTCCCAACCTCGAATATATATTATAACCCGAACCTCAAACCCTACGAGTTCGATCTTAACAGGGCAGCAGAAATACTGGATCAAGCCGGCTACAAGCTGGGCCCTAACGGTGTAAGGGCTTCCAGCAATGGTGTTCCGCTCTCATACACTATACTCGTGCCCAGCAAGTTCCCCGAAGCAGTTAACGCGGCACAGGTAATCGCGAACTGGTGGAAGCAAATAGGCGTCAACGTGGAGATCAAGACGATGGATACTGGTAGCATGAGCGCCATTATATGGAATAATGTGAATGGAGTTGTCAGGCTTGGACACGATATAGATATATGGGACTGGATAGTAAGCCCCAACGATGTATCACAATTCGACGTGTTTGCAACCGGGCGCACCCTCACAGGAGTCTCCGATTCAGGGTACAGTAACCCCGAGTATGATTCCCTCTATGAGAAAATATATAATGCGTCAAGTATGGATGAGATCAAGAATATAGCGTGGATGCTCCAGGAGATACTGTACAACGACCTACCATACATACCTCTCTGTGAAATAGAGGCTGTACAAGCACACTCAGTGAAATTCGCTGGCTTCGACTACGGGTGGCCTGGCGGGCCATTCGGAGGTGATGACTGGCGTACATTTCTCAACGCAACGCCCGTAGCCACTACTACAGCCCAGGGTGACAACAGCGACTACCTAGTGATAGGTGTAGTAGCAGGAGTTATCGCGGTGGTTGCAATAGTGGTCTTAATTAATAGATTCAGGAGGTGATACCTGTGAACACCACGTTCCTTACTAGAAGGGCTTTTTCAAGCGTTCTCTCCATCTTCATATTACTATCTATATCATTCATTCTTTTCAGGCTTCTCCCAGGCGACCCTATTTCCCTGATGTTCAGGGATCCACGGTTGACCCAGGATCAATTAGTTTACCTCAGGGAGAAATTCGGGCTCAATAAGCCGCTGTGGGAGCAGTACTTCATTTACTTATGGAATACCGTGAGAGGAGATTTAGGCATCTCATTCTACTATAAGCAACCAGTAACTGAGATACTATTAGAGAGGATCGTAAACACACTGATGCTCCTTATACCTGCAACAATAGTGTCTATACTGCTTGGAGTACTAACCGGCGTGGTATCAGCTTGGAGGCATGGTAGTTTAGTTGACAAAGTAGTCAGCGGATCGGCGCTAGTATTATACACTCTTCCAACCTACTGGCTTGGAGGATTACTAATACTGGCCTCAATAAACTACCTTCATCTCCCAGTTACCGGTATGCGTGACTATGGCGTACACTACTCCTCAATGCTTGAACACCTATACGACCTGGCATCCCACATGATACTACCATTCATAACCCTTGTCCTCGTGAACTACGGTGGCTTCACATTGCTAGTCAGGGCATCAATGCTTGACGTGTTGGGCGAGGACTATATCAGGACATACTATGCAGTTGGCTTCAGGGAGGGAAGAATACTCTTCAAGTACGGGTTGAAGAATGCCATGCTTCCAACTCTCACAGCTATATCTATAGCGATAGCTACCTCGGTTTCAGGTGCTGTACTCACCGAGACTATTTTCGCATGGCCAGGCGTAGGAAGGCTAATATATGAAGCCGTATATAATAGGGACTACCCGCTTCTCCAAGGAGCCTTCCTCGTAATAGCCGTCTCAGTTGTACTAGCCAACCTCATAGCAGACCTATTATATGGATTGATTGATCCAAGGGTGAGAACATGACCACGGGTGGAAGCGGTAACAGGTTCGCTACTAGTTTAACAGTATTAGCGAAAGACATGCTATGGGAAATAGTATCGATCACCAGGAGGAATAGTAGTATCAAAATAGGTTTAACAATAATACTGGTATACATAGTGTTAACAGCCCTCGCACCCTATATCACGAGTTATCGACCAGAGGATACTGATCCATCCAGTATATTCCAGCCGCCAAACAGTAAGCACTGGTTTGGAACAGATGAGATGGGCCGCGACTTATTCACCTTGAATATTTACTCGATAAAGACCTCGCTGATAGTTGGCTTGTCAGCAGCAGCTATAACAGCTATAATTGGGCTGGTCGTAGGCCTGATCTCAGGCTATTACGGGGGCTTAGTAGATGAGGTGTTAATGCAGGTCGTGAACTTCCTCTTAACGATACCTTCAATAGTGTTAATGATCGTGATCGGCTCCATTATCGGGTCAAGCATAGCTTCGGTGATACTGATAATAGGCTTGCTGAACTGGAGCCCTATAGCACGTGTGGTTAGATCAATCGTGTTATCGCTGAAGGAATGGGCGTATATAGAGGCGGCTAGATCCCTCGGTGCATCTAATTCCTGGATAATAATAATAAGGCACATCCTTCCAGCAGTAATCCCTGTGACAATAGCTAATACAGTGCTCTCTGTTTCAACCGCGATATTCTCGCATGCAGCACTAGTGTTCATGGGTGTTGGGAGTATTGGCGACTGGAACTGGGGGTTAATCCTATATAACGCATACACCTCAGGAGCGCTTGCAGCAGGCATATGGTGGTACTTCATACCACCTGGAACCATGCTGGTCGCATTAGCGTACTCCATAATGCTGATAGGAAACGGGCTAGAAAAGGAGTTTAACCCAAGGCTCCCGCAAACCAGTTCCCAGCATTAAAGCAATCACCCTTTCCTAAAATACAGGGTCTGTAAAGCAAAGGGAATCCAAGCCCTCAAGGACTAGGTTGGATTAAAATATTTTGCAAAGTTGAAAAAATTTATTGAATGAGATCACTTGGTCACCTTCTTAAGACCCGTTCTAAAGAGCCAAGCCATTACTAATATTAGTAGTATGAATCCTAGTATGTCGCTGGTAAATGGCGTTGCCAGGGATACCCCACTCACTATTAGCCCTGCAAGCACTATGCCCGAAATTGCTTCACCAGCTATTAAACCAGCTGCACCAATTGTACCATAATCAAC
>NZ_JBMFMW010000094.1:0-4285 GCF_049970475.1 Desulfurococcus sp. | reverse complement strand
ACTGATCTTCTCCATTAGATCCTCGAGTCTCCTAGTAGTATCCACGCTGACTATATCGCCATAGTGGTCTTTAAGGAATTTCAACACGTATCTACCGCGTTCTACAGGTATCAGGGCTTTCGCCTCTCCACTTACTATTACATATCTCCTATCTATTATTGTTTGAATTATTTTAGCATAGGTACTCGGCCTACCAATGCCATTCTCCTTCATCCATCTCACTACATCATGGAACCTCAGCATCGGCGGCTTAATTACTTCGCCCTCATGGATCTTCCCGTTAATCCTCCCGCCAGGCTCACTGGGCTTTAACCTGATGCCCTGGACCAGCTCGATGTTCTTGTATACCTCAAGGTATCCTTTTTCAACGGCTTCAGTGTATACCTCAGAATAGTATTCACGGTTCTTTATGACTACTTTAAACTTCAACTTCCTTAGTTTAGCCGGCCTCATCTGGCTCGCTATAAATCTTCTAAATATGAGGTCGTAGAGCCTTATATGGTCTTTCGTGAATTTCACAGACAATGTTAACACTCCTTCCTTGATCAATTCAAGAAGTCTGTCGGCATCTATAGGTCTCGTCGGACGTATCGCCTCGTGAGCCCCGCCCTCTCCCCACATCCTGGCCTTAAAGTAGAATTGAGCTTTCTCCCCGTATTTCTCCTCCAGGTACTGTCTAGCTATGGAGATGCCCGTATCACTTACCCTTGTACTATCGGTTCTATGGTAGGTTATGAGGCCTGTCTCAAATAGATTCTGCGCTATCTCCATTGCCCTTACAGCTGAGAGCCTGAGACTCCTTGATGCCTCCTCTAATAGCATGTCTGTTGTAAATGGTGGCAGCGGGTTAACCTCCTCTACATCCTCACCTATAACTATTATTTCAACTGGTAGGAGTTTCTTCTTGTTAAGAGATTTTATAACTCCCAGTTCCTCGGCATCGATGTAAGGTATCGTGACTTCCACGAAGTCGCCTACGTCTTCAACATATATTTTTATTCTATAAGACCATCTCTCGGGCTTCCGTCTTTCCTCCGTCTCCTTAACAATATATTCTAAGACAGGTGTTTGGACTCTTCCAGCACTCAGATTCCTATTCTGGGTACAACAGTCGAATTCATGGAGCTCAGAATCGTCTTTCTCTTCCTTCACCGTTTTATTCTTAAGGTACTCAGAGCAATATTTCAGCCATGCATATTTTTGAACCTTCTCTGAGAGAGAGAACCCTAACCATCTATCATCTATCCTTCTAACAATCTGGGATTCTACAAGTTTAAGATCAAAGTCTCTCGGGTTCTTGAGAGCATTGAGAATCGCTTTTCTAGTGACCTCGTGGAATTCTATTCTCTTGATATCGCTGGCGTAGGGCTCTAGTAATACCCTTAAATCCCAGGCTATTTTCTCTCCCTCTGCATCGGGATCTGTGCCTATTAAGACAACGTCGACTTCTTCAGCTAACTCTCTCAGGGCCTTTACGATGTCAAGTTTTCTTATGACATGGGATACTTTACCATTTATTCTACACTTGGGGCATTCATTCGTATTATCTATAATTTCATCCGTGAATTGATGTCCGTTGGAGCACTTCTTAATATCCGTGTACACCGGGATGAACCTGTTCTCTACCTTTAATACACCGTAAAGGTTCTCACCCATTGATTCACCAGGGTTATCGGTGATTAAATCATACACATGCCCGGCGCTCGCCACTATGGAGAGCACGTAGTTTCCAACAGTTACCTCATATGCTTGTAGAACATCCTTTACGACTCTAATACTTGGTTTACCGAAGAAGTTGGCTATGGTCTTAGCCTTGTTGGGTGATTCAACTATCATTAATGCTGTTTTAACCGGTTCAACCTGTGTAGTGGTTTTTATCCCCTCTCTAATGACCTCGGCAACCCTTCTTCTCTCCTCCTCTATCTGCCTTGTTAATTCCTCTAAGTTTACCTGGTCTAGTGGTACCATGTTAAAGTCCTCGAAAATCCATCTCATCCTCTTCACTAAGCCGTTCAATAGTCTTTTATCATCAACCAATGTTATCGACAAACCCCTGGTTATGCCGCCTGGATAAAGCCTTGAAGCTCTACCACTAGCCTGGATATATGTTGCGACATCCGGTATTAACATATAGTACTTATTACCCTCTCTAATGACGCCTATATCCCCTAGGCTAGATATTTTATGCCATGTCTCATCCTTTGAGAGCTCCTCCTTGATTATTTTATATGCCTCCATAGCATCCCTTAGAAACGGTGTCTCCTCGACGGGCTCCCCCCTGAGCTTCTTGGCCAGCTCCTCTCTAATCATCATCAATGCGCCGGGGCTCATTCTCCTGATTCTACTTGACAACCTACCAATAAGCCTGTCGATGGCTTCTTTCCTCTCCCCTTCGCTGGCATCGCGAAGCACCGAGAGGATTCTGAGTAGATCCCTTGGAGATAACTCTTCGAGCTCCGGGGTGAACTTATGTCTGGGAACCCCGATGAACATAATGTATTTCACTCTTTCCGGGAGATCTATCCCCCTGACCATGACTCCATAATAGGTTGCCACACCAACAAGTATGTTTATTTCCCCTCTCGCAAACGCATCTAGTAGTTTAGCCGGTTTCCCAGAGTGAAATGCCTCCGCATTTAATCCTTTCTCTTTGAGTAGTGATGCTATTTTCTCAGCATATTCTACCCCCCTATCAACTGGAACGAAGATCAGTAATCCATCACGGAGCTTAAGGGCTAACTCAACCATCTTTTCCTCAATGTCTCTAATGGACTCGATGTAAGTATCCACTATGTTTCTAATAGCCTCCGGCTTCGATCCGGCCTCGAAGTTCATGAATATCTTAAATAGCTTCGGATAGATCCCCCTAGGCCTACCGGTTGCGGTGTTTACTAAGAGTATAGTGTTTATATTTTGTTTCACAGTGGAGATCTCTTTTTCAAGGCTTTCCACTTCTTTCTCTAATTTGCTTTTTTCCTCACTGCTTAGAACAGCCAGCTTGGACCTTGCCTTAATCAGGGTTAATGCCTTATCAATGTATTCGTCTTCAATACCTATAATATTTAATACTCTCCGGATAGCCTTCCCGCTTTTTAGCACAGCATCGACGTCATCCATGACTATTAACTTGAAATTCTTGTTCTTGAGGAGCTCGTAATACTTATGCATGAATTTGCTTGTGGTGAGGAGTATATCGAAGTCTCCCTCCTTGAGCCTGGTTAAAGCAGCCTCTTTTTCTTTTTTACCCTGTTGTCCATGGATGCAGAGTATCCTCAGGCAGCTACTACCCCAGTTGTCATCCATGCAGACATTTATACCGAGGTTCCTCGAGAAATCCTTTATCTTCCTCTCGGCTTGAAGCAGGAGAGGTGTTGTTGGGAAGACTAGGTAGAACCTTTGTTCTCTATTTTTGCTTCTAGAGTGTGAGACGAGATAGAGTGTAGCTATAAGTGAGAAAACTGTTTTACCCATGCCAGTGGGAGCCACAATACTGAATGATGAACCCTTTAGAATACGCCGGGCCCACATTCTCTGTGCACTCCACATTTTAAATCCTATTGCTTTCTCGAAGAAATCCTCGAAGTCATTTAACATTCTCTCGTTATCCATGAGTTTCTTTAAATCGCCGGACTTCTTTAGCTTCTTATTTAACTTATCATAGTAGAGTTTAAGAAGCTGAAAACGAGTGATCTCCCCATTTAAATCCTTAATTACGGCTTTAAATCTCGCCTCATTTAAACACTTCGAGCAGGGAGCTTTGAAGATTAGCCTGTAATCATCTATAGGACCCCCACAATTAGGGCATGCGTGACGATAAATTCCATGGGGTTTAAACTCTCTAAAATTCTCTAGTAGGGTCTTTAAATTAATCAATGTAATTCACCATTAGATAAAAACGTCTTCATTGAGTATTTTTAAATTTTTCCTTGCCTACACACGTGTATAAGCATCGATAAGGAGTCCTATGAGAAGAATCGCCGTGGAGACCAACAGCACCCAGAGCGATATTGGGATACCCATGTATATCGATGTAAATGCCCTACTACCACCATTCACAATAGTGCTCACGCCTGCTATGGAAACCCCTACTACAATGGAGGTAATGGCGGCTGTTCTGGTATATTTTCCAATATATTTATTCAGGTAGATTCCAAGAATAGTCAGCGGGGCTAGCGGTAGGAGATATACGGATGACATCACACTTAAGTCGACGATATAGGTTATCCTCGCATACGCTAGAAGCGATGAGAGGGCAATCAATACCAGGCTGGTTAGGTTGAGTATC
>NZ_JBMFMW010000093.1:0-4429 GCF_049970475.1 Desulfurococcus sp. | reverse complement strand
GGAGACGATCACTATAGAAAAAACAGTATCAACGACCTTAACTGTGACACAAAGGATTACGGTGGCCGGGAACATTACCAACATAACTTCTGTAGGGGATCATGCTCCGATGATCATAGTGGTAGCTATCGCATCCATAATAGCTGCGCTCACCATATTTGTATTAAAGGGGAGTCGTAGAGATGCAACGACGAGGGCGACAGGTATGCAAAGATCTTTTCGCCATGGTATCCGTTTTCGATGCAAGTCTATTCCCCATATAGGTAGAGCCGGAGAGTGTAGAAGCCTGTGCAGGGTCTAAGCGATAGGTTGAGGCTGGCTTCGAGGAGGGATGTAGAGCTACGTGTAAGGGATCTCCTGCATTTCTATAGTAAAGAATACGGCTCAGCTATCTTCGTTGGGGAGAGGACTTATACTCCTCGGAGTCTCGTACTTACCCAGGGCTTCATTGAGTCCGATAAGCTTGGATTGGTCTTGAGATCTGTTTTATTTGAGATGTATCAGGTCCCCATAATAGTTGTAACGGGCCTGGGTGGACTTCACTATGTTGTGGATGGTCATCACAGGGTTATAGTCTACGCATGGCTCGGATGGAGGATACCGGGCTTAACGATCCTTGTTCCAAAATACAGGCCTAAATTAGCTAAATCCATAATTGAATTAGATTCAGTGAACCCGGTTGACACACCCCAGGAGCTTATATGTTGGAGACACATCGTTAACACGGTTAGGTTTCTTGAGAAACAATATAATACCTTGGCAAGGATATGGGTTGAAACTATTAGTATAACGCTTCTTAAGCCAACGCAACCCCCTATACCAGGACCCGAGCCCCATGCATTGTCGCTACATTGCCCACCCCTCGTATACAAGTATAACCAGGAGTATTTCGTCATCGATGGTCATCACCGCATCTGTAGAGAAGTACTTAGTAGTGTCAAAGAAGTAAAGGCGTTAGTGTTCACCATCGACAATCTTGAAATAGGATTATTGAAGACAGCTAGGATGCTTGGGTATGACGAATTCAATGAGAAGTATTGTTCAGGAGGATAGGGACTAAGTGATGAATTCTATCACCAGTTTATCCACAGTGTCTCAATTTATAAGGTCTTATAGTATAATTATATCTAGAAGCCGGGGTGGCCGAGCGGTCTAAGGCGGCGGGCTGCAGGGCTAACCTTGGCAAGGGGTTCACGGAAACCCGTTTACTCGCGGGTTCGAATCCCGCCCCCGGCTCTAGTTGCTGATATCTCATGCTTTATGGGTGAATAGTTTTTATATTAAATCTCTTAATGTTATGAAAATATTTTATAGATGGATATGGTTATTGAGTAAGATATGGTTATGCTTGTACTTTACTCGGATTCCATATTCTTTTACCTACTTGATAGTAAAGTATATATAAGTCTGTAATAATTGATCTTAAAATTAATAGACACATATAATTGGTTAAACTAAAGTGGTGGTGGACTACATGGTGGGTACTGAGAGAAGAAGGGTGCAAAAAACCGGGTCTTCATCATATATAATAACTCTACCTAAGGAATGGGTTGACGCAGTGGGGTTGAAGAGCGGTGACTACGTAAGCGTGGAGAAATATGGCGATAAACTGGTGATAATACCTCCTTCAACAGAAGCGGTTCAAGTAAAGTCCACTATTAAGGTTAGCCCCGAGGTAACCGTGGACCAGGTATTTAGGATGCTCTTAGCGATGTACCTTTCAGGATATAGTACTATAGTTGTGGCATTCGATTCCAGAATACCTGATCCAGCCAGGTTTATCAGTGAAGTAAAGAATATGGCTAGGATAAAGCTGGCGGGTGTTGAAGTAGTCGAGGAGTCATATAACAGTGTGACATTCAAGATTCTCCTGAATATCAAGGAGCTCCCACTATTAAGTGCTGTGAGGAGGCTCCACTTAATAGTCAACAACATGATCGAGGATGCGAAGACATTATTGAAAACAATGGATGGGAACGTGGCCTACGCTATAATACAGAGGGATGATGAAGCCGATAGATTCCACCATATGATTGTGAGAGAATTAAGCATGGCACTACTCGATGTAAGGATACAGCATGAGCTAGGAATAAGTAGCATTGTGGAAGCATTAAGCTACAGGATTATAGCGAGAAACCTGGAGAGAATAGCGGATCACATCGTTAACATAGCTAGAAGAATACTGGTCATGAAGAAGACTAGTGGGGCAGATATAGTGTATGAACTAATGGTGAAGGCATCAGACCTCTTCAATAAGGCCATGGGGTCACTATATAGTTTAAGCAGAAGGGATGCCGAAGAAGTAATTCAAACCGCCCGTGTACTAGTAGATGAAATAGAGAAAACAATATATGAGAAAATAATAAACTCAACGCTTCCAGATAACGAGAAAGCCGGGCTTACACTAATATGTGACAGTCTTAGAAGAATCGTGAGGTATTCTAATGGAATAGCTGAGTCAGTATTAAATATAAAGGCAGCTAAAAACCCATCCGTTGAGGTAAAATAATACTCCCCAACCCAACTCTCCACCCGGGTCTAATCTTTTTAACCACATCCTTCCCTATGCTAGGGGAAAGAGTCCTTGAACCTTGAAGGGCATTGTGGATATTAGGTTATGGAATAAAATTTAAAACAAGTATTAGCCATAGTAGCTAAGTGATGTGACCCCGGTGCCCATGTAACACCCCCGCGTAACGGGGCGGAATGAACATGGGTCGGGTCACTCCCGGCCTCACCACACCCTTAGTCTCCTAGGATATTGTTTGACTAGTATCCGGGCCTCTGATCTATATTTTGATGTTTATAAATCAAAAGTAAGAGATCATAATATTAATAGGGTGAGATGATATGGCTGAGGAGAAGATACAGGAGTTAATGAGGAAATATCTTGGGGTCAGTGTGCCAAGACTGTTAATAGGAATAATAATGCTAGTATTCGGATTCTTAATACTGGTGAAACCTGAATTATTGGGAATACTTGTTGCATTATACTTGATAATTGATGGTATACTAGTTATATTTGATGAGTATATTAAGAATAGAATAGCTGGAAAAGTGGTAGCCAGTTAAAAATTAATCGTGATTCAATGAAGCAACGCTATATTAAAGACTACTCAAACTAAATAGTGTGTTTTGAAGTATTTACTCCTCTTACTAATATATATGGCGCCCTGGTTGGATAGCTTATCTCCCACCATTTCACATCGTATCTCTCCTTTGTTAGCCCATCAATATTTCTTAATATGTTCCCGAGTTTATCAGCTATCCTTATTTTTCTCACAGCAGTCTTTATCTCGCCGTTCTCGATAAAGAATAATGCATCCCTCGTTATGGTTGAGAATTCTCCCTCAACATAGTTCTGGAACCTAGTATACCAGTTATTGTTGATCAATATCCCTTTCTTAACCTCACTAATTAACTCCTCGAGCCTGTAATCTCCTGGTTCCACTATTAGATTCCACGGCTCTGGTGAGATCCATCCAGCGTTACCGGTGGTTGATGCGCTGAATTTCGCGGCTGTTTTAGAGTTGTGGAGTATTGTTGCCAGTATCCCTTTCTCTATGATGGGCTTCCTTATAGTGGGTACTCCCTCTAGGTCGAAGCCCCTGCTACCCGGTAACTCGGGTTCGTGTGGGTTATCTATAAGAGTGAATTTCTCAGAGGCTACCTTATCACCTGGCTTGTTCTTTATAAACATGGACATCCCGGTGAGGATGCTGAAGCCTGAAGCCATGTATGATATGTAGTCTAATAGGTTCCCGAACACCATTGGGGAAAGTATTAAATCATAGATCCCGGGCTCTATGTCTACCCTACTCTTGGAGTCGACAGCATACCTCGCAGCTATCCTGGCCATCTCGGCTAGTTTATCTCTCCTAAGCTTTGTGGAGCAGGTGCTCCATTGACCACTACCTTCTTCCCCGGCGAATGCCCGTATATATGACTCCATTGATGTATATTCATGCATCCCCTCGAATCCTTTTGACGACGCTATGTATTCTTTCTCATGCTTTAGGTCGATCATTCCAGCTATATAATCTATTCTCTCCTCATGTGCTGTGCTAATTACTTCCTCAGCTAAACTCGATGGATCCTCAATGTACTTATCGATATTCTTATCAACTAGGTTACCTACTTCAACTGGTTTACCGGGTTCTGGGAGAGGAGCGTAGAGCTCGGATTCCCTGAGCTTGTCGGCTATCGAGAATAATTGGTTCAAGGTGTATTCTGTCCCACTTGGATCTAAGCCTCTTACCTCAGCTATAAATATCCTCTTATCTTTTACAAGGTATAAACCTATATCGAGGCTCCTCCAGTGTTGCACCACGCTTGGCTCGCTGTTAGCTATCTTGGTCATCGTTCTCTCGGATTCAAGCACTCTAACGATTGCCTCCTGGAACCCCTTATCAAGGGCCTCCTTTAATAT
>NZ_JBMFMW010000092.1:0-4457 GCF_049970475.1 Desulfurococcus sp. | reverse complement strand
GATGTAGGGTGCCCGCGAACACCCCTAAGCCATATACAAGCCCAAAGGGGATACATGGGGAACAGGGATGAAGTGATGAAACCAGCTTATATAAACCTATATGAGACCTGAACCCCTACGGTTTTCCGGTCAGAACAGGTGGACATGTGGATGCTATACTCATGGAAGCTAAGTTAGCTCAGACTCTATAACCTCCTTAACCCATTTACCAGTCAACTTAGACTTCCTTAACTTATCAATATACTCGTTGAAAGTAATGTCTTTCCTTCTACTCCACTCGCCATAGTATTCACGTACTAGTTTAACTGCGTTAGCGTGGTGGCTGCAAAGTCCATTAACGACTCCTTCACGATAACATGAGCTGACGCGACACTTTCTTGTGTTCTGGATTATTTTCAACCTTAAAGCCAGTTGTTTCCCTGCCTCAATTCTGTTTCTATCAAATTTACCGAGTAGCTCGGTGAGAACTCTTCTCGCCTCCTCCAGTACCTCGCTCCTCTTCTTAACCCCGCTCCTTATACTGTCCATCTCCTTCTCGAACTTACGTGTTAGTTCGACGCTGAGGAGATCCGGGAAGAACTTCTCGAGGATCTCTACAACTCCAAAGCCTATCTCGGATACGTCTATACCGCTGGATTTTTGGTGTTGGTATAAGTATTTTCTTTCGAAGAGTTTCTCAATTATCTGTGCCCTCGTAGCTTCCGTACCTATCTCAACGCTCTCCATCCACCTTAATAGATCTGTTTTTGTGAGCCTTTTAGGAGGCTTCGTATATGATTCGCTAGCCGTGGCCTTTACAATATTTAATAACTCCCCCTCCTTTAATACAGGTATCTTGCCTGCATGGTAGTTGTGGAAATTATAATACTTCAACCAACCATACTCCTCTATAACCTGCCCCTTTGTCTCGAATACGTATTCGTGTGACGGTGTGGTAGCCTTCACTACGTAGTAAACTATTTTAGCTGGTGGGGCAAACACTGCTAGAAACCTTTTTACTATGAGATCATATATAGCCCACTGCTTCTCTGTGAGTCTTCCTGGGACAACCCCAGTGGGGTAGATTGCTGGATGGGCTGGATCCTCCTTCTCTCCTTCGACGGGGGTTAACACACCTTTGGTCTCAGATATAAGGCTTTCCACAAGGTTCCTATAACTCTTTATCGATGAAATATTCTCCAGTATCCTCCTGTAGTCTAGTGTTGGAGGAAGCTTCTGACTGTTCGTCCTAGGATAGCTTATTAAAGCATCTAGGTATAGTTGCTCAGCTATGGACTGGGTTTCAGCTGGGCTGAACCCGTATAGTCTAGCCGCCTCCTTCTGTAGATCCCCGAGGTTAAATGGGGGTGGTGGATGGAGTATATGGTGTTTTTTCTCAACTTTACTTACAATCAAATACTTGTATCCTCTTATTTTCTCCACTATGTCTCTCGCATCTCTTTCCTTTTCAACCGGGTTACCAGTATACTCTAGCCTTATTTTTTCACCATTCTTCTCCACTGTAATATTTATATTATACTGGGGTAGTGGTATGAATAGATTTCTCTCAACTACTTTATCTACAACGTATTTTAGTGTAGGGGTTTGCACTCTGCCAGCGCTGAGGATTATCCTCTTGCCCACAGCGTCCTCGACAGCCTTCATGAGAGCACGGCTTACATTAATACCCCATATCCAGTCCAACTCATGCCTACATAGGCCAGCCTCTATCATCTCGTAGTCTAGCCTGGTTAAATTATTGAAGGCTTTTCTCAGCTCCTCTATTGTTAAGCTAGAAAACCTGGCTCTGAAGGCTTTTCTCTCGTCGCCGTTGAACTTTATTATTAGATATCCTATGACACTTCCCTCTATATCGTAGTCACATGCGTTTACATAGTAGTCTACTCCACGGCAAAGCTTCCCGAGTACTTCAAGGTACTCCCTTATATATTTCTTGCTTGGATCGGTCAGATGTAGCGGGATCCATTCATAGCTGTATACAGGGTACCCCCTTAGACTTGTGTGCAGCTGGTAGAGGTGTCCCACCGAGCTAGCAATAATTATGCTTGAACTATACGAGTCAACCTCGTAGATGGTAATGGAGCCAATTCTTTTCGCGTTATGAGTAGGGGAGAGGGCACTGGCTATTTTCTTGGCTGCCTTAGGTTTCTCAGCTATAACGAGTATCCTACCCTTTAAATCCCATATCCTTATACTCTTGCTCACCATCTCTCCCCTATCTCTTATACAGGCATTGTTAGGCCGGTAGAGGCATGGTTAGGATCAGTAGCATTACATATAATATCAGGCATAGAGGGCACTTTGAGTCATCATACTGGTTGGCCCAGCCTGGATGCTGTCCCCTGGCTACAAACATGTATATCAATATCATTACGATCCCGAGGCCTAGGTAGAACATGTAGGCCTCGTTGCCTTGGAGAAGCAGCAGTACACTGATCATGAATATTGATAATATGGTTGCCAGCCCAATCCTTGTATGATGCTCTCCACTGGTAAAGGATCTTACAACATGGCCACCATCTAACTGTCCTATTGGAAGTAGATTCAGGAATGTGATGAGGTACATTACGTATGCTATAAAGAGTAGTGGATGCATGATCACAACCATATCACTACTGCTCCGCATCATGAGTAATACTTGGAGAAGCATACTTGAGATAGGCGTATAAGATAGCCCGCCGCTCTCAACCATTTCAATAGCTTTGCTAACCGGGATAACTGGTGATAAGTATAGCCCTATGAGTCCAACTATTGTCGCCGCGATGAACCCCATTAGGGGCCCTGAGATACCTAGTTTAGCGAGGTCTCTTCTAGACGGTGGAAGCATCTTCATAAATATCACTGCACCAAATGTTCCAAGGAATCCTAGCTGTATCGGAGGGGCTGGAATAAGTATGGGGCCCTCTATTTTGAAACCTGATTTCCTGCTGACATATATGTGTCCAAATTCATGGATCAATAATACCACGATGAATAAGGAAGTGTATATTATAGTGTTGAATAATAACTCAGGTAAGGCAATAATACGTCTCTCCAGGCTTAGAAAGGACTCGGATAACCCGTAGCCGGTTAACCCGATCATTATGATCGAGAGAATGGTTAAAGCCAGCTTATACCTGGTGGAACTGGTTTCAACCTTGATCAGCCTAACCACTGGCTGAACTGCCCTTATCTGTATTAGCTGGATGTTATTATCGGAGAGATACTTGTATAAATCAGCAAACACCTCTCTACTCAGGGGCTTATCAAGCACGATATCCAATATTTGCTTCCCATGTACAGTGTACTCCCTATACTCTACGGCTGATACTCCAGCTCTCGAGAACCGTTTCAAGACTTCTTCTAATACTTGGGGTGAGTAGTTTTCCGACTGGAACCAGTTCTTCCCGTCCATTATTTATCCTCCTTATAGACATCGGTAACAAGCCGGTTATTAACTCATTCACAGCGATGTAAACCGGGTCTTTAACCGGTAGATTAGAGACATCTATTATTGGGGGCGCCCCCATTGAGAGCTGTAAGGCTCTAGCTCCAACAACTCTAGCTATCTCAAACCTTGTGAGCCTCTTTGAGAAAACCTCCTCATAAATCCTGGTTACCTCGGAACTCATCCAACCACCTCTTGTTAAACAACTAACTAAGCCAGAAATATTATGTAGGTAGGATAGGACTAATAAAATTATCAGATCGATACACTAGGAATATCCTCCCAGTCCTGAAGTGCAAGGTTTTCAGTCGTAGTGGTTTCCTAGTTGATGTGATGCCTGGATAATGTTTACATTGCTGAGCAATATTTAATCAATAACTAATGATAGTTGATTTTAAACCAGGTTATTTCTTATGGTTAAGGAAGTGTACAAAATAAATTTTTAGGTTACCTAATCAAAACTCGGCATCTTTGATTCTTCGCCTTCCTTCTTGCCCTCTTTTTCTTTCTTAACAGGGCTAGCAGCAATGACATCGTCTATCTTCAGTATCGTCACGGCAGCCTCGGCTGCAGTCTTTATCATGGATTCCTTAACTAGTAGAGGCTCAATGATGTTGTTGGTAATAATGTCTTCAATGATTTCGCCAGTTACAGCATTTATACCCGCATACTTCTTACCCTCGCTATGTAATTGTCTTAGCTTCATCAATATGTCGAGTGGCTCCTTACCACTTGTTTCGGTAAGTATTAATGGTATCTCCTCAAGCGCTGAAGCAAATGCTTCTATAGCTAATTGCTCCTTACCACCTATTTTGCTAGCGTATTCCCTGAGCTTCATGGCCAACTCTATCTCTACAGCACCGCCACCTGGCACTATTTTCGGTGTCCTCATGATGTTTCTCAACACGTTTAAAGCATCCTTGAGGCTCCTTTCTATCTCATCCATTACCATGTCGCTTGCTCCACGTACCAGTATTGTTACGGCCTTGGGGTTCTTGCATCCCTCTACGAATACCATTTTATCGTTACC
>NZ_JBMFMW010000091.1:0-4476 GCF_049970475.1 Desulfurococcus sp. | reverse complement strand
CAGGAGGGTTAAAGCCGCTGTCGTCACCGGGGCCGCTACATTGATTATATACCCGGTTCTACAGAGAATCCTCCTTGAATTAATGAGCATGGTAAGCCCGAGGAAGAGGATAGATTTACCGATAGATCCTGGACTATTATCGAGTGATCCAAGCGTCGGGGAGAAATACGCCATGGATGAACTAGTGTTAAAGAAGCCAACTCTCAAGCTAATATATGAATTATACAGGGCATCGAAGGAGATCTGGAGGATTGTCGAAGAGATAGACACACCGGTACTGATAATACATGGAGAAAACGATAGAATAGTGAACCCCGAGGGTAGTCGTAGACTATATGATAGGCTACGCGTAAGCGATAAGGGATTAAAGATATACCCGGGAATGCGCCATGAAGTCCTCAACGAGCCAGAATGGTTGAAGGTATTGGAGGATATAATAGAATGGATTAATAAACACGTTCAGTGACACCACAACTGAAAAGATCTAGGTCCCTTCATGGCGGGAACGAGATCAGACCATGGATTATGATCGACCATGAGATACCTCTGACCCCTCATACCCACTGCTTCTACACTTACCACCAAAAACAAGATAGAGAATACAGAGCCTGTAAACCTTATCCCCGCTATAAATGGCGAGGCTTTCGGTTGTAAACATAGAGTACATCTGTGCCTGTTAGCAAGTATATTTCATCGCCGCTTATGCTAGCTACCGGGATCCCGTAGCCTTTCTTCGCAAGCATGTATATTGTCTCCTCTTTTTCAACTAGTATAGTCTTGAACACTGATTTATCAAGAGCCACTCTAGGTAGCCTGTGCTGAATACCATGCTTTACTCTCTCATGCTGGTTATTCAAGTAGAGCAGTGCACCGGTGAGAATAGCTAGGATGGGTGTTGAGTATAGTGTTAATACTCTTGCCGAATAAATACTTATGAAGTTAAAGGGCGGGGGCATGTTTTTCTCCACAATGTTTTTCACTGTCCTGGTCTCGCTACTGCTTGTATTCGATGATGATGCAGACAATATGTTGTTTGGTTTATCGATGCTGAATAGTATTATGGGGTTGTATTGATAGACAGCAATATATCCATCAGAGTATTTAACAGTATAAGAGGCATTAATGTCAATCCCGTAGTCAAGCTTAAAGGATGCCGAGGAGATCTCCCTGTCGATACGTGAGGCCAGTTCCAATATCTCTTCTATATTAACCGAGCCATTCACATATACGCTCCCAGGGCTACAGAAAAGTGTTAACTCGGGCTCGAGGCTTTTACTCCATAGGGAGGATCTTAAGACACCCGAAGCACTGATATTGCACTCAATACTGGTTGCTTCACCATGCTCCGTGTTATTGTATATTACCACCTTAGCATTCAACCTGTAGAGGGAGTATTGTGCCAGTGAGAGAAAGACCCTGCTGGAGGAGATTACTGAGGCATTGTCGTATATTATAGATGGCTTCACACCCATGGTGAACAATGCATCCCCATTTATATCAGTGTACTTCACCACATGTTCAACCACATTGTAGGGTTCGATCCTGTAGGATACAGCCATAACTACGATGCTTACGGCGAGTGCCAGGATAAGTGTAATAGTTAGGATTCTCATTGTTTTCACTAGTAACTTATTCGCCAAGATAAGTATACCTCAACATATTTTTAACAATATAAATAATAAAGGTTAAACATAATAAACATGAAGCCAGGAAAAGAACAGTGTAAACGCTGCCTATAGCACCCACAGCCATGATGAATGGATAACCTATATAGGGAACTCTAAAAACCACTCTACCCAGTATAGTATTAATACATGCCCATAAGGGGTCGTCAACATTGTTTGCATCGCCCCGTGTAATCAGGCAGCCACCATCACTGGTTACATTTACAACCCTGTGTACAACAATATTTACCCCATTAGAGAACGCTACTATATCACCAACTGAGATACTCTTGATACTCTTGGGCTCAATAACCACTATATCACCAATACCAAGGCTTGGAGTCATACTTCCCGAGGAAATCACTAGGAGCCTGTAGCCCTGTAGAAAAGAGAAGACGAGGAGCAATGCTACTACTAGGAGAATAAGTGAAGGATAAGCGGGTTCATGCCTGCGGATTCCACGCATCTTATTATTAGCTATTGCTCCAGCGCGATCCATGAATAGTAGTAATCCAGTAAGGATGGTTGAGACCAATAGAGGGAGATATGCTAGAAACACGTTCATCCTCAATGGAAGAACAGGTGAGAGCTTATACATTGATACCTGTATAAGGGACAAACATAGGGATGCCTTAAACCCGTTGCTAATGTATGTAATCGTGCCAAGGATCCCCCATGCAACCCAGTACAAAGACTTCGCCACAACTGATATCGAGGCATCAACATTCTCAAGGAGAAACAGATAAGCTAAGCCTTGAACTACCGAGGTGGAGTATAATAGAATATTGTTCGGGGTTGCTGGTGCGTGCGTGAGAATAATTTTCCTTGATGATTCTATCAGGGTTACTGAGGAAACATAATAGAAGATCGAGGCAAGATACTGGGGAAGACTTGATATGAGAGTATTTATGCCAAAGCCTGTTAGAAGCCCTACAACAATATAAGAGATAGGTATCGAGGCAAACGCTATATAGTAGTATAAACCCATACTACCACGGGTTCCAGGCATCAAGGTGCTGAATACGCTTACAAGGATAACGGCTATTGAGGATGGAACCAGGTAATAAGAGAACCCGTAGAGTAACCCGGTAAACTTTGATAAAGCCGTGAAAATAATCCATGACACATAAAGTAGCAAAGAAATTAGATAGGTGTTACGGGAAAAAAGACTATTCAATTAAAGCCACCTCGTATTCAACTTATGGAGATTGCGCCGGGACACTGTACTCGTTCCACTGAACAGCCTGCAAGCTTATCGTGAAACTAAGTACCATGTTCTGTGGAGCACTCTGCAGTACTGTTAGATCAAAGCTTATATCAGCTGATTGACAGGGATGGAGCTGAGTGCCGAAGTTGTCTCCCCACCAGATCAATATATCTGGTGCTTTATCATTGTTTAAATCTAATTCGACACCCTGTTGTAGCACATGCTCGTTCAACTCGTAGTAGTATTGTCCATCTATTATTACTCTCCATATCTTCAATGGGATTGAACCATCATTGTGAACCTTCATGGCTATGTGGGTATAATACCATGGATAAACATTATACAATATCACATTCATGGTATCCATGTCTCCATCGCCATCACTATCTATCAATGCTACATCAGTACATCCTACATCCTTATCAAGCTGGAGAGCGCCTGGTGAAGGTAGGTATGTGGCATTCCAGTCGTTACCTTTATAGGATCCGAAGCCAGGCTGGAGCCCGCATGCATCCAGCCATATGGTTGACCCTTTCACAATCTCCCAGTCTAGTTCACCAGTGCCAACATATGTGTTTGCTCTTAATATATCCAGCCACATTGATGCTCCAAGCAGTAGTCCTACTATGATTAATAGGGTGGCCAATACTGTTACATATATTCTATTCATATCTAATACACCTAATGCTATGTGTTAAATGGGTCCGGGTATGAGCCCCGTTGCCTTTGAAAAAGCATGTATTAATGATCCTAGTATTACATGAATTGGTTAGCTGACTGTCGTGATTGATTGTACCTCGTTCCACTGTGCATATGTGAATTCAAGCTCGAAATTGTAAGTTGTATCCTCACTAGCAGTTTGCGACACCGCTATATTAATTGTTATGTCATGTGTGCCTTCTGGATGGAGCTGTGTGTCCTCGGGTACCGTGATAATAACGTTTAAGGCCTGGTTATCATATCCACCATCGGTGAAGCCGTAGTTTAGGAGTTTAACTGGTATCGTGCCAATGTTCTTCACGGTAAGGGTTATAACCGGGTTATAACCTGGATACGCGTTCACGAGTGTTATATTTACTTTCACCGCATTTTCCTCCTCATCGTATTCTTCAGGCTCCACTATGCATTGAGCCACGTCTTTTCCTTCATCGTTATGGAAGTTTGAGTCTGGTAACTGCGGGTCTGAGCCCTCATCACTGCATTTCAAATCGGCCCATGCTACCTTGACTTCCCCTGTCTCGACATACGTGTTTACTCGTAGTGTTTCATACCACATTGCCATAGCTGTTCCTAATGCTAGGATTGCTAGCCCTGCAAGGGCTAATCCCATTACGGTATTTAATGCTTTCATTTTACTACACCAAGAACTTCATATTATACCTTGATTATTAAATATCTAAGCCAAATTATTTACATATCTAACATATATATTTAAAATACATAAAGCAAAGCTACATGGATAATACCATTATTTTCAACGCATCTATTTTTCCCAGGAGATCCATGACAACATGTTTCTCACTAGACCCCTTAGCTACCAGTATAGCCGGGACCCCTATATCGGTGGATATCACAAGCATCCTTATACACGCCTCCACAAGTATA
>NZ_JBMFMW010000090.1:0-4487 GCF_049970475.1 Desulfurococcus sp. | reverse complement strand
GGATAGAGGTTTCTCAATGAATAACTGTATATCCCCCTGCTCGTTCAAATAGACTATGCCGTATGGTAGTGGGTTTTCAACCTGTTTAAGCGCTATGGTTGCAACAGCGTTTGAAGACTCATGTGATTCATAGATCTCTCTATAAACAATATTACATAATGTATCACCCATCGTAACTATAAAGGATTCTTCAAGGATGCCGTCGAGTAATCTTATAGCGTCAGCTGTATCCTTTGAATCAAGCAGCATGGCTCTAACATATGAGTGATCCTTAAAGTATGCCAATATCTGGTCGCCAAGGTAGCGGGCCACAATGATTATATCTTTAACGCCGTGTTTACGTAGCCATTCTGTAATGTATTCTAATATAGGCTTGCCTGCTAGAGGTATCATGGGTTTAGGAGTGATCTTGGTTAAGGGGTAAAGTCTTGTCCCAAGTCCTCCAGCAAGCACCACTGCTTTCACTCATACCACCTAGGAAGGACTGAAGCAGGCAGGGACATCTCCCTGAACCTACCGCATATCTTCTGAAACCGGTAAAACATTATCAGACCTCCTTTTCTAGTAAGATAAGATTACATCGAATATTTAAAACTTCTAGAGATAGTTAATAAAGGGATCGGGTGGGCTCATGAGAGCCGTTGCAAACCTATTGACAGTCTTCATACTGGGGATGATTATCGGGGCGTCTATAGGTGTGTATGTTTATTCAAGGTATTTCCAAACCGGTGGAAGTGGTTTAATGGTAAATAATACTTGTTCACTCAATCTATTATTGGATAGAGAGTACTATGACGCAGTATTGAGGACCCTGGGCGGCGCTAATAGAAGTGTATACATAATGATGTATGTCGTGAAATATGATCCAAATGAGAGGGGCGATCCTGTAAACATTCTACTGGAAACGCTGGAGAAGTTAAAGAATAGAGGCGTAGATGTGAAAATAGTTGTGGATGATGAAACCTATAAATCATATAAAGATACAACGATTCGTTATCTTCTATCAAATAATATACCTGTAAGGCTAGATGAGTCTTCAGCTATAACAACTCATACTAAAATGGTGATTATCGATAATTCCACAGTAATACTTGGTAGCCATAACTGGACTGAGTCGGCTTTAATGAATAACCATGAAGCGTCAATAGAGACTAATTGTACAAGTATAGTTTCTAAGGCCCTCTCATATTTTGATAATATATGGGCTGGTTCTAGAAGTATTTAGTGACAAAGATAAGATAAATTTAATAATTATGGTAATGGTATTTGTTAGAAGAAAGTATGGTGGCAGTCTTGAAAACCATGATTAAGCTTACCATCTATATAGCTGTAATATTTTTTTTGTCATATCTGTTTGTGAGCATGGTACATTTAACTGGGCCTCTCGGGAGTAAAATAACCGAGGTTGTAACAGAATATAGGGGTGCTCCAGTAAACTTAGATAGTGAATACGCCGACCTTTCACAAGCTATTACGTTAACAATATTCTTTACTGTGATAGTGGTGACGATCATAAAGATGGAGTGGCGTGTAGCAGCCGCTATTTCGGGCATAGGTATACTGGTGATGAGTGCTATTGTGCCGCCTCAGGACCTGGTGGTTAAAGCTATTGACTGGAGGCTACTATTATTTCTCATAGGCTCAATGACGTTGGCAGGTGTACTCAGGGAGACAGGGGTTTTCAATAGGCTCGCGATTTTACTGTTGAGTAAGAGTGAGTCATCGCTTGGATTACTTATGCTTCTCGGTATTTTCTCAGCTGTATTAAGCATGGTTCTCGGCGAGGTGACAAGCATCATCTATGCTGTCACGGTTGTTCTAGAGCTTAAGAGGGTAATGAGGATAGATTTAAAGCCGTTAATAATATTCACCGTGCTCGCTACAAACACTGGCAGCATAGCACTACCGGTGGGTAACCCTATAGGTGTATACATCGCGTTTACAGCAAATATAGCGGTCAGCGAGTTCATAATAAAATGCCTTACGTTATCACTGCTGGAGCTTATGGTTCTAGTACTACTTTTCAAGCTAGTGTTGAGGGATTATACAAAGGCGCTCGACCAGGAACTGAAACAATCTAAGGAATTAATAAGCAAGTTAAGTCTTGCTAGAACAATCGATGTTTCCAGAATCGAGGTCAAGCATTTTAAGACAGGCGTCTTTATACTAATATCCTTCGTTGCCCTGGTAGTCTCAAGCGAGCATCTTGCCAATTTAATGAGCATACTTACGGGTGTCAGCATTGACCCACATGCATTACTGGCTTTCATCCCGTTCTTCTCTATAGCAATGGCGATATTCATAACTGATCCGTCCAGCATAAACAAGTTGATTGAGTCGGCTGTAGAGTGGCCGACGATGCTGTTCTTCATCGCCTTATTCATTCTATCATACTCGCTTAGCTATACTGGTGCTATAGCGAAGATAGCATACGTTATCGCGTCGGTCTCGAGTCTAAGCGGCTTTGAGGGTAACGCCATTACTGCAAATATATTATTAATAAGCTCTGCAGTGTTAAGTAGTGTACTAGATAATCTCTCTGTGATAGTGACATTAATGCAACCTGTTAAAGTACTCGTCCAGCTGGGTTTAAGTAGGGTATCGTACTTCTCCCTGCTCTATGGTGGAGTGTTTGGAGGCAACTATACGCCGATAGGTTCTACAGCTAACATAGTTGCTGTCTCTATGGCTGAGAGAGAAAAAATGGGGATTTCATGGAGTGAATGGCTTAAGATAGCTCTTATATCAACAACGATACAAATAATTATTGCTGTAGTATGGAGTGACCTATGGTTACTAATAGAATATTAGGCATCACCTGGTTTATGCTTTACCGTGTATCTTTTCCCCTAATATAGAGGTCCTCGTTTATAAATGGTATTAAAGCCATTAATGTAGCCATATAGCTTAGATCAGAGCGGGTGACAACGTTCTTCGTTAACACACCTATAAAGCCTCCCCTATCTCCAACGTTCTCGGTGCCATAGTATTCGTTCACTACATCTTCCAGCTCCTTCCTACTGCCATCAAGTATTTTCTCAGCGAATAACCTGGGTATCTTAAACGCTGGAGAGAATCCTAGCGAACCCACACCATCCCATCTCTGAATCCATGCTGTTTCCAAGTCATAATATTCTCCATTGATTAGTACCCATCCAGCTTCGATGCCGACACCGTAGCTACAATCCCTGAGCTTATCCATGGCATGGAGAGCCCTTCTCCTAGCCCCATCTATAACGTTTTCCAGGCCTATTGGTTGTGGTGCAAGATTGATTGATGGATTAATATACTTGACTTCAACCTCGTTGAAGAACCTCTTAAATGCATTGGTTACCCCCCTGATTTTAGCTGGGTTCCGTGTGCCAATACAAATAACAACCCTATTTTCACCGACATAGCTTCTTATGGTTTCAACGCTCATAGCTGTTCACACTGAGGCTCGGTATTGATTCATGCAGCGAACATAATATTAATGTTCCCAGCCAACTATTTAACCGAGTAATCCAGGCCATCCTTATAACTCTTCATCAGGTCCAGGACTAGTCATCATGGCTATGCTTAGGTCTGTACCATACCACCTTCTTACCCCTAGATGTGCATAATCTCATTAATTCATTTTTATTCGTAGCCTTCAGGGATAAGCGGGAACAAGCTACTTAGAGAGACAAGGTGTGGAACCCTGGCACTGTTATCTATCCCACTGGTTGTGGGCTCTCATGATTAAAATTTATTAATTCAACCAGATAATACTTATGGATCAATAAATCTAGGTAAGTGAGAGTGGTATGGGAAGACATAAACCCTGGTTCGTTGGATATCTAAAAGGCAAGGATTGGCTCTCTAACTATGACTATGATATAGACACGATATTCAAGGTTCTACAGGCCGCGAAAGAGTTGAAACAGATGTATCATAGTGGTGTTAGAAAAGTAAATTGGCTCGAAGGGAAGATGCTGTACCTGATATTCTATAATAAAAGCCTGAGGACGAGGAATAGCTTCCAGACTGGTGTGTATCAGCTGGGCGGGCAGGCTACCTATATTAGTCCTGACCAGGTTTATGCCCCCACACTACCTGAAGACATGGTACCATATCAGACGGAGGCTATAAGTGATGTAGCGAGGGTTCTAAGCAGGTATGGGGACGGCATAGCTATAAGAATATATGGTGATGCCGCTAAATGGGTAATCGGGCGTGGACATAGAATAATAAGGGAATTCGCTAAGTGGGCTGATATTCCAGTGTTAAACATGGAGGATGACGTATGGCATCCATTCCAGTCGCTAGCTGATGCGCAGGCAGCCCTTGAAGCACTAGGTTGGCCCAGGGATCTTAGAGGCAAAAAAGTTGTCGTGAGCTACGCATATAGCGGTGGGCTGAAACCATTGGCTGTACCACAGGATGTGGCAAGCATGTTCGCACTGCTTGGTGCAGACGTGTATGTGGCCCACCCACCAGGCTTCGAGTTAATGGATGAAGCGATGCAG
>NZ_JBMFMW010000089.1:0-4660 GCF_049970475.1 Desulfurococcus sp. | reverse complement strand
TATCACCAATACTACAAACCATTATAAAACCAGAAACAACTTGGCGAGGCTATAGCTGGGATGGGGCGAAAGCTAGCCCGCCAACCACCCGGCATACGAGAGATGTAAACCCGGAATAGATGTAGGAAACCAGTGAACCGTTTGTCCCCAGGTGTTCGCTCTAATTATATATGTTCATGGTTTCACCTAGGGGACTCCACCCAGCCCACCAACCCATATAAACCCCTCCTTTAAACACCAAAACAACTTCGACCTATCTACTTTTAAACTTCATGTATATTACATGAAGTGATTGGTGCTGCTTCATGGATCTCCCTGTGGCGGCTTTAAACATAGGATTGGCTTCGATAATGGATTTGCTGATAAACCTGATTGCTGTTAAACACTTTAATTTCAGTGTTGTGGAACTCGGATTACTGAACGCTTTGTGGACCATTGTTTTCATACCTGTAGTGAGGATCATGGATAGATTAGCCGATGCTGGGAGGGTGAGGCTCTTATGGTATATAGGTAGCTCCTCGATGGCTCTGCTGCAGGCCTTGATGTATTTCTCCTTGATATTTCACTCGAAGCAGTTGATCTATGTAACCTACATGATTCACACACTAGTATTTGCCTCCACAAGGCTTGCCGTGAACACATATATTTTCGAGACCAGGGATAGTGGCTCATGGAGCAAAGCATCGATAATGATTTCACGGCTTAGACTACTATCCGAGTCGGTGATCATACTATCTCTAGCCCTAGTTGGGTTCTCCACGATTGTTACATCCGGATACATATATCTAGCAGTATTATTCACACTCCTACACTTCTCAGGGTTGTTAGTGATACATGAACCCCGGTTGAAAATAGAGAGAGTGCTCTACAGGCTTGAATCAATGCTTGGAATGATCTTCATACCCGTCAAGGGGCTTCTCACGCTCTCCTACCTGGAGATAAATGGTTCTATACCGTTATCTACAAGAATATATGCATCAGCTCTTGTGCCATCGGGTCTAATACTTCTCGCCCTAGTCGGCTTCAGGCTTAGTAATGAATACTTATGGACACCCCTCCCTTATTATTTAACACAGGTGTTGGAACTAGGCATTAATGATGTATTAATGGTTTATGGGCTGGGCAGGCTTATAGCTTTCAGCCTATACATCGCAGTCCGATCCAACCTAGTGTTTAAGAAGGGTTCCTTCGCAATAGGTATCCTAGTTAGGCTTCTTGTACTGATGATCTTGAATAATATAAGGAACAGTGTCCTGATAGGGTTCCTTCTCGGATTAATATACCTGGCAAACGATATAATAGATTCAAACCTGTTCCTAGCATTCGCTAAGAATCGTGGCGGATATGGTGTTGGATTGTATAGTTTAATAGGTGAAATAATAAGCCTTGTAGGCTCAGCTTCTTCAGGCTACATATATGCTGTAGGGGGTTCATCATTAATCGCTGTTCTAACAACCGTGTTGTCGATGCTTGTTATCCCGGTGGTCCTGAAATCTAGGAGTGAATGATATGCTTTCCTCCGGGTAACCACGTTAAAAAATCCATATTGGTTTAGAGGCCTCACGCCCTCTTCCTTATAACTATCTTCTGCCCAATGATCATGCTACTCGGTATCAGTACTTCAACTCCATCACTCCTCTGTACAATGGTGAACATTGTTGATATATCTTTGACTTCAACACCGCTTTCACCGGCTATATCTACTATATCCCCGATCTTGAATGGCCTCGCTAATAATATGAACATCCCGGCAACAGCCTGTCCAAGCACCTGCTGTGTAGCGAAGCCTATGACTAAGCCTATGAAGCCTCCTAGGGCTACTCCAGCTGCTCCACCAGCTACTCCACCTGCAATGCCTGCTAGCAGGCCTCCTAGGCCGAGTATTTTAACCAAGCTCCTCACGGCTGCAGCTGATGATACACCGTATCTTGGCTTCAACATCATGTAGAATAGCTGTGCCACTGAGTTGACTATCATCCAGCCCAGTACTAGTAAGACTATTATGTAGATGTATGTAGCATAGTCTTTCAAGACCTGTAATCCTTCTAGCTTAGTGGTTTTAACCAGTAAATCCACCCCTTGTGTGAAGAACCATTGGAGTATACCCATTACTATGGCTACTATCACAGCATACAACACTACTCTGGCTAACGCGCTGCCTATAGAGTCCTTACTTGGCTCACTCACATTTCCCACCAAAATATATTATATAATTAATTATTCTAACTTAAAAATATAAATCTTGTAATCCAGACCAGGGGAGCCGCGGTAACGTTTATGATGCGTCTTAATGGTCGGAGCCCGCTTTAACTATCTTCATTCATCGAGAAGCCTCTGCATATCCCGGGTTCCTCGTCATCCCAACGAGAGATATATGGTTAACCCTAATTAAATATCTGCTAAAGAACTCAACATATTGTCGAGCCAACAGCCCTCGATTCCTATTGATTCTTTAATCCCTGGTTAGGATTGTTCCCCGCGGATTAAGTCTAGGATTCTCTTGATCAAGGATGATATGCGTTCCGGAATCCTCTTCAGTGATAAAGCTATTTCCTTGAAGAGGAAATCAATTGCTTTAGTCGCCCCCTTCTCCCCAGCTATATTGCTTACGTTGACCCAGTTTATGGAGCCGGCTACATACATTACTATGATTGTCAAAAAGATGTAAAATATTATAGAGAGCCATGTAGGTAATCCAACCCGCTCTTCGAAGAGAAAGGAGAGGGCTCTTCCATAGATAGCGGCCATGACTGTTATTACTAGTTTACCGGCAAGTAGGGCAATGAAGAATAATGGGACACTATACCTAGCATACCCCACAGGTATATACACCACGTCGTCAGGTATGGGTAGAGCAGCCGCCAGGAACACTGTTAGGAATACGGCTTTGGAGTGCTTATTCGTAAAATACGATATATTCTGCTTAAACCTCGACTCACTCCCCAGGGTACTTAACCCCCTACCTACTAAATACACTATTAGCTTACCAATGCTAGCCCCGAGGGCTGAGACGGCTACAGCTATTATGAGACCCCCTAAATCCCTGTACCGCGTGAAAAATGGTATCAGCCAGAATAAGTAGGGTATTGTGGAGTATGGTATGGCGTTTGAAATAAGGGAAACCGTGAAAACCCCTATGTATCCACCGGCTCCATGTAAAACCTCTCTAATCCACTCTATCAAGGTGCTATACCACCATTGTTAACCTTAAAGTTATACTTAAAGCCGTACAGTATTAAATAAGCCCTTCAAGAAATAAAGTATTGTTAAGGCCAGTGGTGGTCTATAGGTTGAGGGAGAGCGTGCAGGATCTAATAGTTAAATGGTTGATGGAGGAGTCATTTACAACCAGGAAGCTTGAGGCACCTCCTGGAGCAGGTATTAAATGGGGAATCAATGTAACTACTCCAGGCAACCCCGGCGTGAACTTCACCGTCGTGAACCCCGTTGACAAGCCGGATAGGTATATACTCGCCCTCGCCATAGTTGTATCGCCTGAGCATGCACGGGAACTAGAGAAAATGAAGCCTGCTGAGAGGCTTAGAGTGATGAATAGCATTCTATCCAAGGCTCTAACCGTGTGCATAGACTGTAAGATAATGGTGCAGCCGAATATAGTTACCCCGCAGACAATAACTGTGAACATGGAGTTTTTCGAGGATGAGTTACGCAGCTACGGTAAGTCATTCTTTCTAAGGCTTGTATGGAGATTCCTCAACACTTACCTGGCGATAGTCTCAGGGTTTAACGAATGGATGCCTGTGCCGCCGCCCAGCACGGATAAGTTGTCGCCACAAACCTTTATATAGGAGTTAAATAATAGCATATCAATGGTGACTCTTAGTGAGGCTTAGAGGACTTATTCCACTATTTCTCCTGGCACTGGTGCTCTCAACGATCTATAGTGTAGCCGAGGAGAATACTAATATAACCGGGGTCGATATACTTAATGAGCTGCTGAGTAATCCAAGAGTATATATAGCAGTATTCATACAATTCGTACTGGGACTAGCCATCGGGTATTTCTCATTAAAGGTCCTCAAGTACATTGTAGCATTAATACTCATCATAATACTTGGAGTAATACTCTCCGTATGGAGCATAGGCGGGAGCATATATGACTTACTCGCCAAAATATATGGCTCATCCTCGCAGATACTTAAAATAGTTGAATCAATCGCCTCAACCCTCGGGTTGCTGACAATTGGACCCGTCGCAGTGGGCTTTATAGTGGGAGTGATAATCGCCTGGGTCAAGGGCTAGGTATCGCGGTTCTTTAGGCTGACGCGAATTTAACTCATGGATTTAAATGCTTTTGAATTTTCCATTGGCGGTGAACCGTAGTACAGTGAGGTATCTATCCGCAGACGAGAGCCCCCACGGCGTTGGACTCAACAGGGCTCCATGAAGTATGGGTGAAGCGGGAAACCCGTAGCCAGAGCCTCGCCAAGCTGTTTCTGGTTTTATAGTGGTTTGTGAGTGTTGGTTGATTTGTTTGTACGGGGTTGCTCGCGACATGGGTTGGCTTGAAGACTCGAGCGAGCAGGTAATCAAGAACGCCTGGGTGCCGGCCCATTTTCAACAATGAAACAGCCCCCAGTGTTTTCCCGTAGTTTTGTTTGGGGTGGTGAGGTTGTTTACCTGCCTGTTAAGGGTGTTG
>NZ_JBMFMW010000088.1:0-4688 GCF_049970475.1 Desulfurococcus sp. | reverse complement strand
GTATTCAATGCAGACCTAGTTGGAGCATTCAATATATTATCTAGGAAGAAGCCCATAGCCCCGAGCCCCGCGTTAAGCTGGGTGGGGGTAGGCGCCTAAGACCGGGCGCGGGGTTGAACCCTAACGGGGATGTAGCCTCAAACATCCCCGCGAGAACCCTCGCTCTTTAGGGCGGGAAGGAGGTCAGATCTATAGCTAATTAAGTCTTTAAATATCTCAATGGTGATCAATTAATCTAGGGTGATTGATTTGAGCGAGCAGAAAACCGTTAAGGAGAAGCTATTAGAGTTTCTAAGCAACCAGGATAAGCCGTTAATGCCTAAGGAGATAAGCAGGTTAACCGGGATAAACTATAATACTGTGAGGGCTAGGCTCCATGATTTAAGGAAAGAGGGCCTCATTGAGAGGGTGCTGGAAGGCTGGATTGCCAAAAAGACATAAATGGAAACCAGGTTGCCCCCACTCTACTCCAGTTTTTCATCTGGTAATCCATCCAGTGTTTAAGCGGTGATTATTTAATGCAGCCTCATAGTGGTTTCATGGAGTTATTTACATGGAAAATGGTGAGCGACCCCATATACGGCTTCGTTTACTTCAACAGGGAAATCGAGGAACAGATTATTAATAGTAGCCTACTCCAGAGACTCCGCTACATAATGCAGTTGCAGACAGCCCACCTTGTTTACCCTGGCGCTGTTCACACCAGGTTCCAGCATAGCCTCGGTGTAATGCATCTAAGCGGGTTGGTTGCAGAGGATTTAACATGGAAGCTCGTGTCTATTTATGGAAGGGAAGCATTAGAAGACTACTCTCCTGCCACACTAATAGAGGCCAGTAGACTAGCCGGGCTACTCCACGATGTAGGGCATGCAGCCTTCGGCCACTCCTTCGAGCACTCTGTTTTATGGAGAAGGACGATGCCCAGTGAGTTAGCGAATCATGAGAGGATAGGACTCAAGCTAGTGGAGCTAGTCTTAGAGGATGCACTCATTAAACTAGAAGAGAAGTATGGTTTAAACGGTTTAAACGATGTCTTAAAGAAGCTACTGAAGGATAATTATGATGGCCCACCGCTTATCAGGATGTATAGGTGGGTTATCAAGGATGGATTGTATCCAACCGATATAGTCGACTTCCTCAGGAGGGATAGCTATTATGCTGGTACAAGCGAGTATGGTTATATAAGTCATGAGAGGCTCTACAGGAACACCTACCCCCTCATAGAGGGAGGCGGCTTCAAACCCATCCTAGATAGAACTGGTCTAGGAGAGTTTAAGCAATACATGATTGCCAAGGCAAGCATGTATGAGCACGTATACTATCACAGTGTTTGCAGAGCCTTCGATAAAATACTCGACACGCTCCTAGAGAGACTTGATGAGGAATACGGGCTCGTGGAAAGAGTGATCGCTATATCCAAGGGAAGGATCGAGGACTTCCTCGAGTTAACCGATGTATACGTATACAATATCCTCCTAGGTAAGGCTTTAAGGGAGGAGTCTGAAACCGGGCGTCTAGCCAGGTTGATGCTTATCGAGAGGAAGCCTGAGTGGAGGCGTGTCGGCGGAGACTACGTGTTAAACGGATACGGAGGACCGAGGTTCATTAGTGAAATACTTAAATTAATCTTTAACAGGGAGTGGAGGAGTAAAGTTGTATCCGCTCTCACGGAAGAATTATCTAGAAAGCTTAGTGGAATAGGGGTTACAGAGGAAGATGTATGGGTTGACGTACTCGATGTATCACCGGTGCCCAAGACCCTTCTATATCCTGGTGGAGAAAACAGCATACCTGGGGTTGTGGTTTACACCGGTAAAATACTGGGCAGACAGATAGTCGTGGGGCAAGAGATAAATCTACTAGAGGGAGAGCTGCCTCTGGCAGTGATATTCAGGGCCTACGTGAGAAGAGGTAAGTACAGGGTTGAAGCAGAATCCATAGCCTCTAAGACCATTGGGGATGTCTTGGAGAGCCTGCTCAGGATAAACATGGATGAGTATAGGAGGAGTATTGAGGAAGCATATAAGTCTGCCACGGGTATTGATTACTCAAGATTCAAACTCACAATGTAACGGGGGCTAGTGTAAATGGCTAGGCTGATAATCAACATGTATTTCAAAACCGATGAATATGTTGTAGAGGTGAGCAAGTATAATAGTGAAGGATTACTAGAGGAGTCGAGGGTTTACGAGGGTGTTAAACAAGTAGTCTTAAGTAACCTGGTTGTTAGAATAAACAGGCAGCTCCATGACCAGCCATGGAGCCTCATAGTGGAGGCCGAGAACCCGGTTATAGAGTTCAAGGAGAAAAGCCTCCTCTACGTGTATGAGAAGAAGTAACGTGTGATCTAGATGAGTAGCATAGGGTATTTTAAAATAGAGAACTCTAGAAGTAGGAGCGGTAAGCATGCCGCTTCAAGCACTCTGCTAATATATAGGAGGGGTATAGGGGTGGTGAGGCCTGGGAGGGAGAATATTATTGAGGAAACCGAGGCTAGACCCACATATGTCAAGGGCTCAGCTAAATCCATTAAGATCACTCTTACACATGGAGATTTCGCTATATATGGCTGGTTCGTGAAAAACTATATGGGAAGGATTAAAGGATATATTAGCATTTACAATCACAGGGGTGAACTAGTATATAGGGCTAAATACCTTAACGGTGTTGCCAGACGGGGAGTGGGGAGCCCGGTCTACGCCTGGCTTGCGAGAATATTTATCGAGACACTGAATATACCTGTCTCCAAGACCCATTTAGGTGATGAGAAGTGAGTGATATAATTGACCTGGCTGAACGCATGGCGAGGGCTTTTTCAAGATATAATTGCTTCATATTCGAGGAAAACGAGCTCGAGAAGGTTAGGGACCTTGTTATAGCAGCTGAGTTGAAGGGCCTCGTTGAGGTGAAGCAGGTGGATCCACGATACCCATACATATATATTGTAACACCATGGACCCGGAGCCTCGAAAAAGACTGTGTTTCACGCGTAAACATAATGCTTACAGAGGGCAGGCTAACACAGGAGGAGTATAAGAAGTATAGGGCAAACCTAATCGAGCAATGCATGGTCAGCGGGGAGGTCGAGGTCTCCAAGAGAATTGTCGAGGCTTTAACAAGGCATATTAATAAGTTGAAGAGTAGTAGCAACGAGAGGAAGAATCCATAGCTATATATCCACGGCTTCCACCCACTGTGAAGCAGTCTGGGTTCGAGTCTGGTGAATACCTGTAATTGCCTATAAATACTTCTAATTGCTTGCCTCACCCCGCCATAAATGGCGAGGCTTTCAGCTGTAAATAATATCCTGGTTACTCAATATGTGATTCAAGTGATTTAGCCGTATATACACAGCTTTCGCCAGGGCTCCGGGCATGCTTCTCCTCGGTGGCCACCACTCTTTTACCCAGTAGCCCACCTAGATAGCCCTCTATTATTCCAAGGGTTATCTGCGGCATGGCGGATGAACTGGCTTCTGATAAGGCTGAGCACTCCCAGTTATCTACTACTTCTATAACATAGTTAATGTAGTCCTCAGTGTATGCTCTAACCCTGGATGCAAGCCCCATTGCATTATATATGGCCTCAAAGAACCTCAATCCCTGTTTAACGTATTCTTCGAAACCACCTACATCCTCGATCCTCATGTTCCACCGCTTAAACAAGTGTCTACCAATCCCTTTACCCATATTTCTCAAAGCATTTTGGACATGGCTCTCCAAGCCAGGCATGGATGATAGATACGTGTACATCTCTTGGAAGCCTTCACGAAGTGATCCATGAGTAAACACGTGGGCCTTTGCATCTATGAAATACAACACTATATTCCTGGGGAAGATATAGATGTTGAATGCGGAGACGTATTCAACCGATGAAATAATATCCTTTAAATCTCTCCTTAAAGCCTCAACAAGCTCCCTGCCACAGGCTTCATCACAATCCTCTACAAGGATAAATAGTCTACCTTTATCCATGTCACTAGTGACAATGCCCGGTGTAGTAATATTAGCTATACTATACCCCCTTGAAAGTATTAAGTCGCTTATCCTAGCAACAACGCCCTTACCGTTTCTAACCACGAGGTCAAGCAGCGTGAATGGCTTATCCCTGAGGAGGAACCCGGTTGGAATATAAATATTTCTTAAAGCATCCCCACCTACTTTGTCACCCACTTTAGTACCACCGAAAAGCCGGCGTAGAATAATATAACACCCCCGCAATTCATTAACACTGTAATCCACATAATAATAATTAGCACACGGGATTAAAAAAACATCCCCATTCCTCCAAAAAGGCATCGGAAGCCGTGCCTGCGTTGTTTATAGGTACAAGTAGCCCTGATCACCGTTTGTCCCTAGAGGGTTATTCTATGTATTTTAGGGTTGTTTACACTCGCCTCTAGGGGCTTCCGCCTCGCCCATAGGGATCTGCTTATCCCTGTGGGTTCATGGGTGGTTGTTGAGCCCAATGGCACGAGGCTCCCATCTAGGGTTACCCGGCCCGGGATTGGAGCAACGCTCCCATTGCCCAGGTGGGTTTTTGAGGAGGGGTTCCAGCAGGCAACCAATCTCTATGCCATAGTTCGCCACCTCTACTAAATCTCCCCCATTCTAGAGCCGTTAGTGTAGGTTATTAGTACTCTATGAACCGGACGTATTCTGGACGTGTTCCTCGGATCTACGTATTCC
>NZ_JBMFMW010000087.1:0-4756 GCF_049970475.1 Desulfurococcus sp. | reverse complement strand
CTGTAGACTATTTCATTACTTAAACGAATCCTCTTATACACCGTGCCCCTGGTGTCAAGCCTACCCCTTAAACCTGTCTTCTCGATCCTCCGCGCATGACCCTCCCCGCCCTTCATGTAGTTCAACAGCCTCATGCCAATGGCTATTGCCCGCTTCACGAGGGCTTGATCAATGACTCCACTCCTGGAATACTCCTCGGTGAGCTTTATCGAGATAAGCTCTATTAGGTCGAAGCCCATCCCCCTACCAAGATGGAACAATAGCTTCTTCTCATCGCCTACAATAATACTCTCGAGCACTGGCCTGTACATAGGCTCCAGCATAGATGGATCAATCCTCTCAGCGATGTATAAGGCGTACACCTTGAAGGAGGTATCACGGGTCAACATGTACTCCACATAACTCCCTATAACCTCCCCCAGCATTATTTTGCTGGCGAGAGCTTTATCCAGGCTACCAAGGCTCTTTAACTCCATTAATGATAAGGGGTTAAGGCGCCTATAGAAATCAGCATCCCTCACCCTTTGTCTAAGCCCTCTTAAAACCCCCCATCTTTCCTTCAATGGGAGCTCCTCTATTCTTTCAACAAGCACCCTTTCCTTTCCTTTCACATACTCGGCAGCGTTATCCATATATTGAAGTAGATGCGGGGGTATATCCGCTTTAACCCCTTTAAGAACCCTCCCTAATACTTTCTCGAGTCTACGTGCATCGTTGAACGAAGGCGTCCATCCCTCTACTATACGCCTCCTCAACTCACCGATTATCCTATTATCCACGCTATGGTTGAACCCGTAGAACTTCTCGGCTAGAGACACTAGGTCCTCTGTCTTAACACTATTCAATAAGTCCTCGGTGAGTACTTTACTCCAGAGCCTACTAGGTATCTCACCGAGGAACCGCTTTATATCATTTAACTCTAACCTATATGTGGAGCCAGCCCGATACCTCGACAACTCGTCTCTATCGACTACTAGGGAGCCATTGGATCGCTTCTTCAGAATCCCTGCCTTCCTCATCCATATGTATGTGAGTATCTCTCTCCTCGAAGACTCCTCGCTGAGCATACTGCTAATGGTTAAAAACCGTGTCCTACCTAGCCTCCTGTATAGTTTCTCATCCAGTGTAAATAACTCCACTGTACCGCTTGGCTCACCCTGCGTTCTATCTGTGAGTCCTAGGGATTCAATCAGTTTACCCCTTAACTCAGCGAGGAGGATGGGATTACTGGTGATCATTGAGAGGGCAAGCTTCATTCCAATATATAATACCACCTTGTCGATGGGGGCCTTCTTAAACTCCCCTAGGGTCTCCTTAAGCTCATCTAGTTCAACCCGGATCCTCTCATCGATGAGCCTTCTCAACTCTTCAACGTTATCCGAGTATCTCATTGACTAATTCCTCATCCTCTGGATTCTTATAGAGCACAGCCCGTCCGGCTTCACGTAGTTCTTCCTCACTAGCCTTGCTCTTACCCTTGATATTGGATAACAACGCGGTTAGAGTGAGCCATGCAACCGTGTCGGAGATCCCGGGCTTGTATACTGCTTTACTCCTCAGCTTCCTAACAGCTTCAAGAGCCTTAAATATCACCACATCACTGAGCCTACTGCTTAAGCCACCTAGTTTCAACTCCACTATTTCATACTCCTCTTCCATGGATGGATACTGGAACTCTATCCTAACAACCCTCCTTAGGAAGGCATCACTGAGCTCTCCCTGGGCGATATCGTAGGGGTTGCTTGTGAATACTACTTGGAACCCTGATCCATTCTGCCTGTAAACCCTCTTCAACTCCGGTATTATTATCCTTCTTTTATCAATGATATCTAACAAGAGATTCTGGAACTCCTCACTACTTCTCCTTATCTCATCTATTAGGACACCGGTCTCCATTATTAAGCCGGCTAGCAACGGCCTAGGTATGAAGCTCTCCTCATTAAAACCCTTTGACATGGCTATTGCCGGGTGGAAGTCCCCTATGACCCTGTACTCATCATAGTTTTCGCTACATGGGAGTATAAAGGGTTTCCTACCGCTCCATAAATATAATATGGCCTCACCTATCTCGGTCTTACCGGTACCCGGAGGACCCTCGTAGAGGACAGGCCTGTTATTGATGAAGGCTGAGATAGTTAGGTAAACAACATAGGGTTTAACCACGAGCTTAAACTCTTCCCTTAAAGCTCTTATCATCCCCTCGGGATCCCTGACGGGTTGCCTAGCCTCAATCACCTGGCCATATATATCATAAACCTTTCTAACAATGGGATCCATGGAATCGGCTACCATGATTACAACCCATTCAATAATGTGGAAGCGTTAAACATTATCCAATTACAAGGAAGTAGTTAAAGGGATTTATTAAATAATGTCTACGAAAAGACTAGCCCTTTCTCCTACCCGTCCTCCTAGCAGCTATGTGCCCTACCTTTCTACCTGGTGGAGTATTACGTGCCACTGTGCTCGGCCTACCCACATGCTGGTGGCTACCACCACCATGGGGATGGAACGCTGCATTCATTGCTACGCCTCTAACCTTAGGCCACACGCGACTTTTAGCGCTCCACTTATAATATGCTGCACCAGCTTTCAATAAGGGCTTCTCTAATCTACCGCCCCCAGCTATCACGCCGATCATGGCTCTGGACTCGTTGGGGATCTCGATTACTCTACCACTCGGTAGTTGAACCTGTGTTTTACCGCCAGCTCTGCCAACAATAACGGCGTATGTACCACTTGCTCGGACAAATTTACCTCCATCACCAGGCCTCTTCTCTATATTTGCAACCTGCATTCCCTCGGGGATCATGCCTACCGGGAGTATATTGCCGTTGACGGGCTTGGCTCCAGGACCTATCTCTATTATTTGACCAGCATACATTCCCTCTACAGCGGGAACGTAGAATACTAGCCCCGTCTCCAGTTTAACCTGGGCCAGAGGCACCCATCTACCGGGGTCATGGACTAAGTCCTCTACTACAGCTTTATAGGTTTTAGAGGGGTCTAGCAACGGGTATCTGGCTGGTGCTACATGTATGTGATCAGGTGTCTTGAATACCGGGGAAGCCTTACCCCTTCTCTGAGGTATAATCCTCTTACCCATATATCACCACCCTAGATTAATCCCAGCTGTGAAGCAACCTCACTAGCCTTGTACTCTGGGGCTAGTTTAACATATGCCTTCTTCTCCCCTCTCGGGGTAATGAGCGTCCTGACATCCTCGACCTTGACGTTAAATAATTCCTCGACAGCCCTCTTAATCTCGGTCTTGCTTGCATCTATATCTACAATGAATGTCAAAGTGTTCTGTTTATCGATGAGCGTTAAAGCTTTCTCGCTTTGGAGAGGCCTAATAATGACCTTGTATAGTCTATCCATACTCATAGCGGTCTCACCCTATATTTTGAAGCAAGCTCGTTAAGAGCCTTCATAGATATAACCGTTAACCTACCCGGCACACCACCTGGGGCCAGATGCAGGATGCTTAGATTCCCAGGTGTCGCTATATCTACCCCGGGAAGGTTCCTTACAGCTTTCGCAAGTGGTATACTGTAGCTTGACACAATAAATAATATACTGCGTGGCTCCACGTAGGTCCTCCCCCTCATCTTACCTCTACCAGCCCTTATACCCATGCCATCCAAGCTTCTCTCTACATCACTCCACAATCCTATCTTCTCCAGGTACTCCCTAACCTGTGTAGTTTTAGAAATACTTGACTCGGCTTCATCCACTATGATCACAGGAAGCCTGCCAGGTGTAAATACATGACCCCTCTCCCTTACTAGCTCGGGTCTCGAGGTGGCCGCAAGCGCTGAGATTATAGCCATAACTCTTTCCTTCTTATTCACCTCTTCATGTATCCTCTCATCGGGTCTAGGCGGAAACGCTGCATGTCCTTTTCTAGTGCTTACAACAAACCTTGCTGTACCATTGGGTAGCCTTGGCACCCTGGCTAAACCATATCCAACACCCCAGTATTTAGCCGTGGTTCTTTTACCAGCTAAGGGATCCCTTCCCTTCGGCTGCAGCATCGCAGTAAACGCTGATAGAAAGGCTCTTCTAATGAGGTCTCTACGTATTGGTACATTAAATAACTCCGGTAGCTCAATCTCGCCGACCACGTTGCCGTTGACACCGTATACGTTGACCTTTATTTTCTCCTTAAAGGCTAATGGAGTAATTGTCTCGAGAGTCATAACCACCACCTAAATGCCCTGCTTGCTCTCAAGGCTTAAATAAGCTATCTTAGGGCCTGAGAGAGGTAGCCATCTTAAGTTAGGTCTAATCGGGTGGCGCAGTATAAGCATTCTCTTTGCAGGCCCGAATACTGTGCCCTTAAGCATTATATATGGGCCGTAAACAAGCCCGTAGTGTAGGAAGCCCCCTTCAATAGTTATCTCCAACCCATTCAACCCCATCTTAAGTATTCTCTTGTTATACTCGGTCCTCCTATGGAAACCCATTTGACCGGCCTGTGGTGGCTCACTCATAGTACCGAAGCCCGGGCTCCTGGCACCAATTTTCCTACTACCCTTCCTGTGCTTATGCCATCTGGGTAGCTCCTTAACACCAAACCTCTTTACAACTCCCTGGAAACCCTTACCCTTTGTTACACCGATGACATCCACGAACTGTCCCTCCATGAAGACATCCGATGCTCTAACGTAGCCGCCTAGAATGCCTTCGGCATACTTCAATCTCTCATCTATACTGCCTCCACCGATCTTCAACTCAATTATTTCAGGCTTCT
>NZ_JBMFMW010000086.1:0-4807 GCF_049970475.1 Desulfurococcus sp. | reverse complement strand
GTGAACGCTTTAAACCTAACTGGCTTACTCGTTTCAATGATAATGGCTTATATATTCTCCATAGGCGTAGTGGGTTTAGTTATACTTGTGGTGGTAAATGTGAAATCAACCGATGTAACCGATATACTCTTCGGCACCATTGACGCTATACTAGTAAGGCTGAGCAGTATATTCTACCCATTACCTATAATACAAGCAATAGGGATAGCCCCTTACTATTATGCAGCGCTATTCAATCCATTAACAAGCATCGCGGATTTCATAAGGCTCCTATTCATACCCGAGTTCACGCTATACACTGTCTCCCCATACGCACTAGTACTTTACATCCTGGGTTTCAGTATCGGGATGATTGTACTGGCTATGGAGCATTACACTAAGAAGCTTGAGGCGGGTGGGTGGAAGTAATGTTGGGGGATGTCAGGCTAATATTATTTATTGCGCAAAGGGATTTATCACGTTTCTGGCGGTATAAATACTGGCTAGCTGGCCAGGTAGCTATGAACCTGGCCGATATACTTATCTTTGGATTAATCTTCAGGGGGATAGTTAATCCAGTACTTATACCGGATTACATAAAGTTCATCACGCCAGGGATCCTAAGCCTCTCAATATTTATTTCATCCTTCAGTATTGGCAGAGAGGTCGGTATAGAGCTGAGAAGGGAGGTTACATTATACCTGGTTTCACTACCGGTTAAGAGAACAGTGCTAGCGATCGGACGCATAGTAAGTGGGGTGCTTAGGGGCTTAATTTACCAGTTTGGCTTCCTATTATTTGCTGTGATAATACTGGGGATGCCGTGTTTAACTAGGTGGCTATATATACTTTATACATCTCTTCTACTAGCTACTGTAATGGCTGGTCTCTCTATTTCGCTCTCGACTGTCACAAGGGACTTCAACTTGCAGGCTACAATAAGATCGCTTATGTACAATATACTCTTCTTTGTCTCAAATATATTCTACCCTGAGACAGTTGTGAAGGCTAGGCTGGGGTTTGCATCCCCGATAGTCAATTACTCTCCCTTATCCATGGCTACCAGTATATATAGATGGAGCTTCGGCTACATTGAAAGCATAGATCTCGCCTACAATGCTCTTGGGCTACTCGCTTGGACAATAGTGATATTTATCTTAGCGTACAAGCTATATATTAGAAACCTGGTTGGGTGAGGGGTATGATGACTAGGTACCTGCCCCTAGCCTCGGTAATAATACCTCTTATATGCATACTTGCCTCGATGGCGTACTCTCCATGGTTCAATATATTTGGCAACGCTCTCAGTGATCTAGGGCACGCAGTTAAAAGCAGTGTAGCCCCCTTGTTTAATATAGGACTCGTATTCGGAGGGCTTTCAGCATATACTACAGCCATTGTGTCACAGCGTATAGATAAACACTACAATATGGTGCTCATGTATACAGGTGTCTCATTGATCCTAGTCGGAGTATTTGATGAGGTATATGGCTTGCTCCACTTTATTGTATCAGTCTTATTCTTCATTGGGATAGCGTTGTTTCTGTTGCTAGCAAACTTGAAGGAGAAGATGAAGATTGTTAAACTATACTCGGCGATGGCACTAGTTGTAATAATAATGGTTTGGGCTATTCACTTCACATATAGGGTGCCGAGGGGAGCGGCTATACCAGAGATTACCTCTGTCGCGTTATTCGCCCCAGTCTACCTCTATATATATTGGTAAGTGGCATCTTTGAATCTCTGAAATAGTTTTAAACCTTAAATAGTACTCATATAGGAATTAGGTGATTACATATGTCAGAGAAGAAGAAGCCAGCCCAGCAAGCATCCAGTAGTAAAGAATTCAGGGCGAACATATTTGAGCCTACAGAGGACATCCTGAAAAGACTTAAGACAGCGGTATCCAAGCAAGGGGTAAAATACTATACACCATACATACTCGCCCAGGAGCTCAATGTTAGAGTGAGCGTTGCCAGGAAGATACTCAGGGAAGCCGAGAAGAAAGGAATACTTAAACTATATTGTGGTGGCAGGAGAGCCCCGATATATGTTCCGGCTTAATACTGGTTTTCAATTGCTACATAGGGAGGCTCCACTAGCATATCTCTCCATTCTTAACTAGGTTTTTATTTTGCCAACGAATATATTTATTAGGGTGTAATTATGATGGGTGGAAAGTCTGTTGCAACTATCTTATTAATGTTCCCGATGCTCCTCTCAATAGCATCCATACTAATATATCATGTGCCGGGAGTAGTGGGCACATACCAGCCACCATTCCCAGATGCAAGGGTCGTAGTTACAAGTGTGGTGGATGGTGACACATTAAGGATCGCACCAGCAATAATGGTTGCAGGCGATTACAGGGACACTGTTAGGCTAGCTGATATCAATGCCCCCGAATTAAATACCACTGAGGGGCAGTATGCACTCGGTAATCTAACTGACCTGGTCACTCAATATGGGCCAGTCGTCTACCTCGACATAGACTCCATTAAAGGCGTCGACATCTACGGTAGGATAATCGCGGTAGCCTATCTCAGATATAATTCAACACACTTACTCAACATCAATGAGTGGTTAGTGGAAAACGGGTATGCCCAAGTGTATAATTTTACAGACAACGGGTTCGACCCCAGTACATGGAGTCTATACGAGGAATACTCGGACAGCAATGATAACTCTCCCACGGTATCATCGACAACGATAACTACTTATAATCCTGGATATTATTCATCACATAATGGATTCATGTATACTGGTTACAGTGGAAGACATGTATTCGTAGTGATGGAGGAATATAACTCAACGAGTAACAAACAGCCTAAGGTGATGGCCTGGATAATGAATCCTGATGGAATTGTTTACACACCAACTATTCTCGCATGCTACAATGGATCAAGTACAAGCGGATTCCAGGGCTTCGTTAGCACTGCATCAAATAGTAGTGGTGTACTAGTGCTATGGAGCCAGTATGAGGATACTATTGGTGGAACAAAGTATCAGAGAAGCCTAGAGTACGCGTTCATAAACTATAATGGAAATATTAATGCGCAAGGATATATAGGTATCGAGAGCTACCAGTATGCCCCGGTGGTGTTCAGACTACCCGGTTACGATGGATGGCTTGTATCATATATTACGACTATAAGAGATAGTGCGACAAACATCTATACCAGTTATGTTAGGCTTGTGGGTATTGATAGTAGTCTAGGCTCTCCTGCAACCCTCTTGAATTCAATAGTACTGGCCTCTCAAACCGGCGTTAATCAAACAGTCAACGCTACAGCAGTCGGTTTCGAGTATCTCTCAAGGGTTATGGTTGACACTTTAAGCGGTAGGGGTGTGATAGTTGCTAGGGGCTGGAACCCCGATACTTGGCATGACATAGGACTTGTAATGTACTATGTAAACTCCTCGGGTATGCCGGATCTAGTCTGGATACCGGTTGATACTAGGCCTGGGTCTCAGGGGCCTTCGCCTATCTTAGCTAGTTCTTCGTATTCGTATTACTATAACGCATTATACGGTAATATCCATGCAGCCATGAGCACTGATAGCTCGGTATCCCGTGTCCTCGTTGTATACAATGGCACTAGTACTACACTGGATTACTTCGTCTACGATGTAACAAATAATATTACTGTGAAAGCACCAAGCATCTTGGCTGGTGGTCTACGCGATAACTACTCCTATTACCCCTATGTCATACCCCTCAATGGAGATGGATGGATTGTAGTATATAGTGATGGCTATGGCAACTACAACGCGACTCTAGTAGACTTTAACGGTAACATAGTTAAGAGCGTACCAGTGGCTACAAGCATAGACTGGGTTAGAGGGCTCTATGACCCCGTTAAAAAAACGGTTCTCCTAACCTTCAGAGAGAAGATAAATAATAATACTGTGATAGCGTACTATAGTCCTGATTTAACACCATCGAATTACACTGTGAAAATCTGGAAGACAATTCCACTTTTCCCAGTAATGGTTGCTGATAACAAGTTATTGATCCTAGGGGTTGGAAGCACTATAATAGTCACTGTTGAAGGAGTCTATAACAAGCCTGAGATACTCACTCCAACCACAACTACTACGACAACTACAACCACTACTTCCACCACTACAACTACTACGACAACAACTACGACTACTACCACAACGACTCCTACGACTACAACAACCACCACCACAACTACTACGACCACTCCCACCACTACAACGCCGGGTATGACTACAACGGTGACGACAACGGTGACGAGAACGATAACCCAGGTTGTGATAGTGCCTACGACTATTACATCGACTATAATTGTAACTAATACTACTACGGCCACAGTAACCTCTACTAAGACCGTGACTCAAACAATTACCACGCCTATCACGTTAACCACTACTAAGACTGAGACCGTGACTCAAACCACTACCCAGCCTGTAACCACCACTGTGGCCAAGACCGATACCACTACAGTCACTGTTAAGGAAACAATTTCAACCACGATGACTCAGATATACACGACCACGGAGACTGAGACCGTGACTCAAACCACTACCCAGCCAACTACTATAACTGTGAAAGAACTCGACTATACTGCATCAATAGGCGTGGGTATAGGTGTAGCCGTGATTCTAGCCTCGCTACTCTACTATATAACACGTAGATGAATCAATGGAGTAACCTAAACATGGATCCGGTAAATCATGAATTTTTATAAATTCAACCATCATAATCTATTTATACAGATGAGCGGCGGTCGTCTAGCCTGGACTAGGACGCCGGCCCCCCAAGCCGGAGATCCCGGGTTCAAATCCCGGCCGCCGCACT
>NZ_JBMFMW010000085.1:0-4969 GCF_049970475.1 Desulfurococcus sp. | reverse complement strand
AGTGAACGCCCCTAAGCCAAATGCAAGCCCAAAGGGGATATAGGGGGAACAAGGATGAAGTGATGAAACCAGCTTATATAAACCTATACCTATATAAGACCTGAACCCCTTTTAATTACGGCTCCTTAAAAATTAATTTGCCTCGGTGTTTTTTATTATTTTATCAACTACCTCCATGATGGCTTTAGCAGCCTCGCCATGTGGATAGGCCAGTAAATAGGGTATCCCCTTATCCACGGCTTCATTTATTAAAGGATCTAACGGTATCATGCCAAGGAGCACCGTGCCATATTTACTTGCGAGATACTCGCCTGTGCTTTTACCTAGCAGGTTGAACACTGTACCACAGACAGGACACTTGAAGTAACTCATATTCTCCACTATACCCAGTAGCTTGACATTATTCTTCGCTGTGAAGTTAACTGCTTTAGCCACAATAGTTTCTGTCAACATATTCGGGGCTGTAACTATTATTGCCCCAGTTATACTGGGGAGGGATTGAACAAGTGTTATGGCTGCATCACCTGTACCAGGAGGCATGTCGATTACCAGGTAGTCTCCACTACCCCAGGCAACTTTACTCAGTAGCTCTGTAATGGCTCTGGATACAAGTGGTCCACGCCACACCACCGGTAAATCAGGTGAGTCGAGCATTAGGTTTATTGCAACAGCCTTCACACCTAGCGGTCCTTCGACGGGAAGTATATCACCGTCTTCATCTGCGTAGTGTCTCGCTCCCTGTATACCGAGCATCAATGGTATCGACGAGCCGTGCACATCGGCATCTAATATGGCTACTTTTCTCCCTCTTATAGCTAATCCAAGAGCTATGGATGAGGAGATAAATGTCTTACCTACCCCACCCTTACCGCTTAAAACAATTATTTTATACTTATATCCCTCCAGCCTCTTTTTGGCATCATTGATTAGCTTGAAGACTGGTGTGAATGGGACTCGTTTCTCCCCGCTACTACTCATTAACATGCACCATGGTAATCATTTATAACCATGTTATCTCACTATACTCTTAAATAGTTTAAGGGTGCGTAGAGTAAATGACCTGTAGTATAGCACCTGGCAAGATCATCTTATTCGGCGAGCACTTCGTTGTAGAAGGCTATCCAGCGATCGGCCTAGCTGTGGGGCTCTACGCTAGAACATGCGTTGAGGAAGGGGATTTGAAAATCTACTCTAGGCAACTGGGGCCAATAGATCCCTCCTCCAAGGAGGCGAAACCATATATGAGGATCATTGAGGAGGCAAGTATAAGATATGGTTGCAGAGACAGGTATAGGATATATATAGACTCCGAAATACCCGTTGGAGCTGGAATGGGTTCTTCAGCAGCTGTAAACGTCTCCCTAGCTCACTCCCTACTGGAAACATGTGGCGTGGAGTTCACTAAGGAGGATGTCAGTAGAATAGCCTACCTGGGGGAAACCATGGTCCATGGTAAGCCAAGTGGCGTAGATAACACGTTATCCACTTACGGTGGACTCGTATACTACAGGCAGGGCTTATTCAAGCGCCTTAACACATCTTTACCAGAGAATACAGCACTAATAGTAGCTGACACAGGTGTTAAAAGGGATACAGGCCTAGTGGTTAGAGAAGTATTAGAGAGATATAGGAGACTAGGAGGGCTTGGCAAGGCGATTTATGAAGTAGCTGGTAGACTAGTCGAAGAAGCAGCAGTAGCCATCGAGAAAGGCGATGTAAGTAGGCTGGGTGAATTAATGATCGTTAACCATGGATTACTCTTCGCGATGGGTGCCTCAGCCTGGATAAACGACTACCTTGTCTACAAAATGATTAACAATGGTGCTCAAGGAGCAAAGCTGAGTGGTGCTGGGAGGGGGGGTATAGTTATAGGGATAGCAAGACTGGAGAACACTGGTAAAATAATGGAGGCACTGAAGACCGAGAAGGTTAACGCATACCTGGTTAAACCGGATTATGAGGGTGTCCGCTCAATAAATACTAGGGTTTCCCCCATGAAGCATTAAATAAAGCCGATGCCATTATTTAAATGAGAATGATGAATATAGTGGTCTATGAGACGTGATTAGACTCCCATGGGCTGACCCCTATGATGGATGAGAATAAGCCGGGAAACGGGAAAATCCGAATACGCGTAACCCGTGAGATATTGGAGAAATTAAACTCTATTCTCCACGAGTTTCTCCCATCGATTTACAGCTATAACAATTTAATCAAGGGCGAGAAATACTATTTAAAACCAGTCCACATAGTCTCCAGGAAACTACCCTCCGGCTCAACTGTGAAATACTATTACTATGGAAGATACTGGTATAAAATCGAGAAAAACAATAAAAGCATTAAATGGATCTACCTTGGTAAAGAAAAACCATCGCCAAACCTTCCCGACCCACCGGAGAATTTACTTGAGGGCCTCGTAGTAAAGAAGATTGATGATGGAAACATGGTGGAACTAGTAATCGCTAGCGAAGAATTATTTAGGAAACTATACGATAAGCTTTTCCAGCATTGAAACACTGCTTTCCCATTCTATCCAACCCATTATACAATCCTTACCGGCACATCCTTGATGCCGCATCTACAAGGAAGGGATCCCTATTAGCGGATGTTATTCTAAGTGGATCCCTTATCCTGGTTCAGTCAACTATAGCCAAAATTTATAACTGGACAATGATATAATATACAAATAAGCCTGGTTTTAGGAATACCGGTTATCATGGGGACCAAGTAATGATAGTAAATATAGATGTGGCTAGCAGAGTTCTCAACAGGATACTTCTTAAATATCTCTCAGTATCCAGGGGAAGTCTAATAGCTAGGATGGCCTTCACCAATGAAGGAGAGCTGTTCAAATATCTGAAGGATACATGTAGAAATACTATATGTATAGCATTAATTCATGCTGGAAACGTGAACGGCGAGATATATGTTACGCAGGAAAATATAGTGGCCAGCTACCTCGAGGTTGGGGGAGAGCAATTGAATGGCGTCAACGCATTGAATAAGCTTAAAGAACTTAACAATGGGTATGTTGAAGTATATAGCTTTAACCCCCAGGTTATAAGCTATATACATAAACACATTGATACATTGATAAAGGAGGTAAGAAGCGAGGCTAAAACATCTGGCAAAATAATGACGTCTATGAATACTATTCTAAGATTAATAGACATCCCCTGCTACATCGATGAACTAGAATTCATGAATGGAGAGGAAATGATTTACGTCGATGCTGCATGTAACGATGAAGATCTTACATTATATATCATTCTTATATTACTCAGATTGCTCGACTTATACTCTATATCTCCCTCGGTGATCAATTATTCTGTAAGACTGAAAACCCTGGAGCAAGGAATTATAAGGGAGAAAATAGTGAAAAAATATCTGGAAATCCCTGATGATACAACCAGGATGATATACCTTGAGCTACCAATGATTCTCGCATCAGTTGGCTCACACCTCCTCAACATTGAAATAAAGAGGCAGCGTGGAAAGATCATCCTCAACATTGAGGCTACACCACCTATATTTACCATGGAACCCGACGAGCTAGCCTCGAGGATCTATAATGCTCTTAGCAGATACATCAGTAAACTCGAGGTCAACGTGGAATATACAGTGAAAACTCCCGTGGGTCCAGTGAAAACCAGGGGTAAAGCCCCCTAAAACCATCACATTGTTCACGACCCTCAACAATAAACTTTAATAATTATCCGGGGGAATTAATATTGTCTGTATTAAGGTGATTAGGATAAACCAATTTTGATGGATGATTAGGGTTGAACCAGGAATTAGCAGGCAGTATCACCGAGCTGGTTGTAGGGGTGGCACTTGCCTACTCACTGCTACTTTCCATAGGTTTAACAGGGTATATAGGTTATAAACCCCACAGAGCCAGCTTTAAGGCGAATAACTATGAACTAGTTATTGTTTCAAAAGCTAATGAAAAAGTACAGAGGAGCCTTATAGAGTCTATAAAATACCATGTGTCAAGGTTCGGGCATGTAACCCTTGTTGTTGACGAGGGGGCTCCACTACTTAATACCCTGCGTTATTTCAAAGGGGTGAAACTCATAGTCGTCCCATCAAACTATAGAAGGGATTTAATGGGGAAGGGAAGGGCCTTAAACTACTTCGTAGAACACTTTGTCTCCCCAGATAAATGGTATGTATTCATAGATGATGACAACCTTATTTTAGATGATTCATTCCTCTATGAGATACCTTATTACGAGGCAAATGGTTTTGTAGCAGGTAATGGAATCCTGCTTCCCAGGCCGGGTAAAAGTAAGATGGCTTATGCAATGGATTGGATCAGGTATATTGATGATCTAACCCTTTACAGATTCTTCACAGGCTTACTGGGAAAGCCCTTGATAGGGTTACATGGCGAGCTCTTAATAGTTAAAGGCGCTGTTTTAAAGGAGATAGGCTTCAATAATAGATCCCTAACCGAGGATTTCAGGTTTGCGATAGAATTGGTCAAGAGAAAATATAAGACATGGCAGTCTAATACCAGGATCTCGATAAAGAGTCCAAATAGTATAAGGGATCTAATGATTCAACGTGGACGATGGTTCAAGGGCTTGATAAGCGATATAAAGTACTCGCCGACACCAATGAAGCTCATAGTTGGCTTTAGATCCTTTGCATGGGTTCTTAACTCGATTATCTCAATAATGTTCTTCCCGGTTCTAATATATCTAGGCCTAGTATGGTATATACTACCTGGAAGCCTCTATTATTTCGCATCATATACCTATGGAGTAATTAGAAGCAAAGAGCCATATCTATTTTTCCTCATACCATTATTCGGCTTCATAGAGGCTTCATCAAGGATTTATGGATTAATCGAGGTAAGCGATTTCATAGTAATAGATAAAAACTAGGACAATTATAGTAGAACCTATCTATAGGGTGGATAAAATGAGATATTATAGTCAAACATATAGATTCAGATATAATG
>NZ_JBMFMW010000084.1:0-5010 GCF_049970475.1 Desulfurococcus sp. | reverse complement strand
CTTTTCTCCCGTGGAGCTTGTAAGCAAAGGATTCGCAGCCCAACATATTTTTAATGCCCTCATCCATGATACTTCTCCAAAATACTTAATTCATGGACTTGATTTACCTGTATATCTAGGAGCCTTGATCCTGAGGTAAGTGAATCTCAGTGAAATATATTTAGGAGCGATTTTAAACGATTTAATAATCTAAATCATATCTACGCAACAAGTGTATTTAGGGCTGGTGGTTACTTCATGGATCCAATAGTTTTAGCAGGGTTTGTAGGAGCGTTCATGCTTGCATGGATTGATGGGGCAAACAATGCTGCAAACAGCATTGGGACAATCATAGGTGTGCGTGCATTGCCTGTAAGAAGGGCCTTGTTGATCGCATCGATCTTCGAGTTGATCGGGGGCCTGGCTTACGGGAGATTCATTTCTTCAACTCTTTCCTCCAAGATAATCAGCGTGGCAGAGATATCGTCGAGGATAATTACCGCTGGCTTCGTCATCGCCTTATTTGTCTCATTTATAATAGTGTTCCTGGCGACTAGAAAGCATATGCCGTTTAGTATAAGCATAGTTACAGTGGGAGCTATTTCAGGAATAGGTTTAGCTATGGGTGTGGAATATGTTAATACAGGCCTACTTCTCGAGTTATTTGTTCTATGGCTTTTAATACCTTTCATAGGCTTACTGGTCGGCTATATATATTATAGGCTATATAGCTACCTGCGCTCGAGAAGAAACATCTATGTAAAGATATTCCTCCCCCTCTTGCTCCTATACACCTCCTTCACTGTTTCAGCCGTATATATGGCTATACCGGAGCAGTTACTGGAGAACATATATATTCTCGCAGCCGTGTCATCGATCATCGTTGTCCTTACAGCATCAATAATGATATACCTCTACATGAATATATGGGGAAGTAGACATGAAGTGATAGATGTAGATACTGTTGTAAATAGGTTCAATAATAGAATGCTCATCGCTTCATCAGCGATCCTTGCCTTTACACATGGAGGACACGATGTCGCAAACGCTGCCGCACCATTAATGCTTATACTGGGTTCAAGGGAGTTGAATCATGATATTGAATCACTACTGATACTCACCTATTCTTCACTAGGATTGAGCACAGGAATCCTCACATGGGGTGTTAGCGTAGCGAAAACTATTGGGGAAGAGATCACTGTATTAAATCCCGAGTCAGCTCTCATTGCTAACATAGCTGGCGCGCAGACAACACTCATTGTAACCAGGCTTGGGTTACCGAGCAGTATGGTTGGAATAATCATTGGTTCCATAATGGGGGTTGGACTGGGAAGAGGTATCTCAAGTGTTAATACCAGGTTATTTTCAAGGATGCTATCATACTGGTATATTGGTTTCCTAGTAGCCACTGTAGTTACATATATTGCTACTAGAATACTATTATATGTCAGTATATAGTCGGGGAAGCCAGTATATTAACTGGGAGAGAGTAATGGAGGTATATGTAGGCACTAGCGGCTGGCTCTATGACTGGAATGAGGAGGCTTCACTGGACTGGTATATTAGGGAAAGCGGGTTAAATGCTGTTGAATTAAACGCCAGCTTCTACAGGTTCCCCTACAGGAATCAAGTGGTGTCATGGGCTAGGAAGGGTAGGGGTATAAGATGGAGTATTAAGGTGCACAAGTCTATAACCCATTACAGGAAGCTTGGGAGAGACGCCTTAGAGATATGGAGGAGGTTCCATAACTTATTCACCCCGATGAATGATGTCATTGACTTCTATCTTTTCCAGATGCCTCCTCAATTCACATGCAGTAAGGAGAATCTGGAGAAGATTGAGAGATTCCATGAGGCATCCAACCTAGCCTCCAGGATGGCTGTTGAGTTCAGGCATGTATCATGCTTTAATGATAGTGTTGCCTCATGGGGGATTGATAAAGCTATAGTGATAGTGTCAATAGATGCGCCCATTGCTTCATGGATTACCAATATTATGGGGATAGTTTACTTAAGGATGCATGGAAGATCTTCGTGGTACGGACATGAGTACACAATGGATGAGCTACGTGAGGTGGCGGGAAGAATAGTAAGGATGAAGCCCGAGAAAGTATATGTGTTCTTCAATAACGATCACTGGATGCTTGAAAATGCCCGCTCACTAATGGGGATGCTTAGGGGTTAAGAGGGGTCCTCTGCTTGAGGCTCTATGAGATATATCGCGACATATACTTGGAGCCATCTAAACAGGCAGTCGAGTTGGCATTAAGATACGGGTATCTCCCATACATGGTTCAAAGATACCTTGAGATGCTTGGCCCAGATGAAGCCCTGGAACTTCTTGAAGCATTCGAAAAACCTGTTAAACCAGTTGTCAGAGTTAACACGTTACTTATAAGGCCCGGTGAATTAATGGAGAGACTAGAATCCCTGGGATTCCAGTTAGAGGAAATACCATGGGCTCCCGCTTCATTCTGGGTAGTTAAAACCCCTAGAAGCCCCACTATAGGCTCGACACATGAATACTTAAAGGGCTACTACTATATCCACAGAGATGCCTCTAGCCTGATACCAGTGTTACTCCTACTACATAACTATGAAGGAGACGTCCTCGACGCCTGTGCCGCCCCAGGCGGTAAGGCAACGTTTATGGCTCAAATCCTTAAGGAGCGGGGAAAAGGTATTGTATACGCTAACGACTATGTCTTATACAGGTTAAAGACCCTGGTGGGGCATCTATTAAGGATGAAACTAGATAACGTAGTAGTAGCATGGAGTAATGCGTTAAACCTTCCGGGGAAACTAGGTAGAAGATTTAAGAGGATCCTCCTGGACGCACCATGTAGTGGGGAGGGAAGGATATCTGTGGATCCAGGGCGGAAAACACGAACAAGTATCTTAGACCTGGCCATGCTTGCCAAGAGAGAGATATTGTTGCTGGATAGATTAATAGATCTACTGGATGAAAATGGAGTACTAGCGTACTCAACATGTAGTATTGCACCGGAGGAAAACGAGTACGTTCTTAGTAGGATACTGAATTCAAGGAGCGATATCGAGATAATTGAGCCGGAATTAAAACTGTTCAATTATAGCCCCTGGCTCACCCATTATAGGTCAATGGAGTTCCCCAGGGACCTTGAGAAATGCATCAGGGTATGGCCTCATAGACACGGCTTATTCGGGTTTACCACATGCCTGATCAGGAGGATTAAGTCATGAAGGGGAAGATAAAGTTTAAGACGGGAAGAATTGGGAAAACCCTGTACACCAGGCTCTATAATCTATTTAAGAACACATTCAACGTTAACCCTGAAGAATACATTGGTAAAGTTAATAGAGATGAATTAGAATACCTTTGTATTAATGATTTATGCATAATACATAGTATCATCGCCGGGGCCGGAGAATTCAGCACAAATACCATTTACCAGGGTCAATGGGTGGCAACCATAGTTAAAGGAGAAATAACACCCTCAATACCCCTGGTTAAAAAAATATACTCATCGAAAGGATTCAGGGCAGCAGTACTAGTAGGGGAAAAAGGCGTAAAGGCCTTCCTCTACGGAAACGACATATTATTGGAAAGCATTATAGAGAAGTATGAGCCCGTGGATGGATTAGTCAGTATAGTCGACTCCAGAGATAATGAAATAATAGGATTTGCCAAGTGGAATCCAAGAAAGAAAGTGTTCGAGAATATATATGATCTAGGCATATACCTGAGGTTACTTGGTTAGTATATACTTATCACTTATTTTTCAACATATATATCAATTAATAAAAGATAGGTTTATGAATAAGCATCTCTATTATATTCTACAATTGATGGATGAATTACAATGAGCGCCTCCCCAAGAAGAGGAGCATATAGGTTCTTAATAGCTATATTGCTAGCGTTCTGTATAGGTACAGTGTTTGGTTACATTACAAGCATTACCGTTCCAAAAGACACAGCGTCCACTATTGCATCATGGCTAAAGGCATTAGGAGACATATTCGTTAGGTTAATCAGGATAATTATCCCACCCCTTATATTATTCACTATTGCAGCCGCAACATCCTCTATAGCAAGTGCCAGACGGCTGGGCAGGATATTAGCGGTAATGCTGTTCCTCTATATTATCACCTCAATCCTTGCCGCCTTCTGGGGCGTCCTTGGTGGAGTATTATTCCAACCCGGTATCGGGGTGGGTCTCCAACCACCTAAGGGCTACCAGCCTCCAACCCCTCCAAGCGGGCCGGATCTACTGCTTTCATTCTTCATGCCCGACTTTGTAAACCTCTTAACTGTCTCCGGTTCTATGACGATGATAATTTTCGCTATAATACTGGGTGTCGCAGTAGTATTTATGGGGGAGCCAGGCAGGAAGATAGCTTCAATGCTCTCACTCTTATCAACCCTCATGGTTAAATTCGTATCAGTTATAATGTACTATGCACCGATAGCTGTGTTCAGCTATGCTGGCTGGCTGATGATATCCTACGGACCAGCCATGCTGGGTGCTTACGCGAAATTCCTTGGTGTACAATACGGGTTCACACTATTCCATTTCATTGTAATATATTCTATAATAGTCATGCTAGGAGGGCTTAACCCTATAGTATACTTTAAGGCTCAGCTAATACCTTTCCTAATAGCTTTCACAACCCGTTCATCAGCTGTAACACTCCCATTCAACATGGAGGCCGCTAGGAAAATGGGTGTGTCCGATGAAGTATTCAATATAACGCTCCCCATAGGCGCTACCGTTAACATGGATGTGACAGCCTTATACCAGGCGCTCAGCGCCTTATTCATCTCGCAGTTATTCGGCATAAATCTAACATCAACCCAGCTAGGCATGGTCGTAATGGCGGCCCTTATTGGATCAGTGGCCACAGCTGCTATACCTGGTGGCGGGACAATAATGCTTGCATATGTGTTATCCGTGATTGGCCTACCCTTAGAAGGTGTTGGTATAATGATGGTTATCGATCCATTAGCTGATACTATAAGGACGGCCGTAAACGTGTCGGGTGATAATGCGT
>NZ_JBMFMW010000083.1:0-5085 GCF_049970475.1 Desulfurococcus sp. | reverse complement strand
TTTTATCGCATCTATTATTACGACATAGTATTTGAATGGGTTGAAGCCGGGCTCCCATCCACGCGCTATCTTAGAGTCAACCATTTGCCTCAGCTCCTCGAATATGTTGAGGGTTAACGAGTACGCCATATCAAGCCTTATCTTCGATAGCAACCTAAGTAGATCCTCGCGCTTGCTTGTTGAGAAGATAAGCAGTATGGAGAGGATTAGGGAGAACCCATATATATAGAGGTTCAAGTGATGCATGGAGAGATTACCTGCTAGGTATGTTAATAATGTAACAGCCGAGATAGGGGGTATATACATTAAGAGAGCGGAGTAAACTAGTTTCAAAGCTCTTATACTAGCATAGAAGACCACATACACAATAGTGAATAATAAGATGATATAGGGATTATCTAGGACTATGATGGTTATGTTAACAATAAGGAGGATTAGCTTCAATAAGATGAACCACTTCCTATTGAGCCATGTATCCCTATCCTGCAGCATCACTGATTCATATAGTAGTGCCACATGAAATCCTCCTCGGAATTATGCCTGCCCCAAGTAATAGGTCATCGGTTAAATCCCCCCAGTCTCCCTTGAGCAGTCGTCTCCTGCCCCTGTCTATTAATAGAAAAGTATTTGGCTCTAGTGGATCGAGTAGTGAAACAATATGTGTTGTCATAACGATTACCTTACCGTTTTTAACTCCATACCTTATTAGCTCCGCGAGGATGAGATAGCCGTTATAATCTAGATCCGAGAAGGGCTCATCGAGCAACCATACTGGTTGATCTATTGAGAGAACGCTTGCAAGCGCAACCCTCCTAGCCTCTCCCCCGCTTAGTGTGAACGGGTTTCTATCCATTAACTCCATATCCACGAGCCTGTAGAGTATCTCACCATTTACCCGCGCCCCAGTCATTCTCGTGATGAATGATATCTCTCTTTCAACAGTAGCCTCTATGAAGCCGTGGAAAGGATTCTGCCACACATATCCTACAAGCCTCACTGCTTCCCGCCTACGTATGTCATGTATATTTACACTGTTTACCTCTACACTACCCTTCAAAGGCTTTATTATCCCAGCTATCGTCTTCAACAGCGTCGACTTACCACTTCCATTAGCACCGATCAATACGTGGAGCCCAGGGCCTAGAGTGAACTCTGCATCCTCTATTAACGGTTTACCTGGTAAATAACCTATTGATAAATCTACCCCTCTCACCTTGTTCACTTAAAAAACACCCTGAGAGACCTATATACTAATCCACCTATGACGCCTATAATGACTAGCTCGCTTATGAAAATATAGAGTATAGTTGGCCCTGGAAGCCCATATATCACTGTTAACTCGTATCCCACTATCACAGCAATAGCTAGAGAGGCAAGTATCGAGGATACAGCAAGCTTTACATAAGTGTTCAGCCTGGTTCTCCCAACTAGGTAAACAATAGTTGAAGCGACTAGATTAGCCAGTGGTCCAAAGACCCAGTCCCATGGTATGAATGGACTCGCTAAATTTCCAAGCAACCCACCTATGGTTAAGCCAACAACCGCGTCTAAACCCAAACCAACTATCAACGGCAATATTATCATTGCATCGCTCACCCTAAACTGTAGTTCACCATACGATATGTATCCAAGCATCAGGGTTACAGCAGTATAGACGGACGCTATAATTAACGACCTCGTTATGAACATGGGACTAATCCTCATGAAATCACCGTACCGGATTTTCAAGGATTATATAAATAACTAACCATTGCTTTTTAAACCATAATTCTATCCCTGGTGCAACAAGGATAAGAACCTCCCCTGATTTCACAGCTCATAAATAACCTGGATTAATTGTTATTAGTGAATTCTTGAGTCATCAGGTGAAGAACTAATAATCCTATAGTATACCCCTATAGAACAATATGTTCTCCCAGACCCTTGTAACAGCTTTTTGCTCATCGACAATATTCTTCACTGCTATAAGCCCGTTTTCACCGTAAACCTGTAATATATCCCTAGTTGACAATGGAAGCCTGAGTATGTGATTATATATTACTTCTAAGAGCCCACTAATCTTAATACTCCTCAATGGAGGTAGATCCATGTTACACGTCGACACATCGAAGCCGTCCTCCTCTAGACGCCTCACGATATCATTTAATACTCGCCGGGATACGGGTTTGAGTTCCTCATTGAATGGGGGTCTCGAGAGGGTTTTGACACGTATCCTGTTAACACCAGTTTTCTTAATACAAGAGGATAGTTCTTGAAGCATCAGGGGATCCGGATATATCTCACTATTCCTCCTATATGCAAGCACCTCTATAATGAGTTTATCTTTCCCGGGAAATGATTGCAACAGGTTAATTAATCCTCCGAACCCATGAAGAGGATACTCACCGATACACCATGGAAAGGCCACTCCAACCTCATCCATTAATTCAGCTGTATTCGTCTCCACCATCCTGTGGAGTGCTAGCCCGCTGGAGTGTAATATTAGCGACCCATCTATGCCACGACTACGCATATACTCCCTTAGAACCATTAATAATTCGCTGAGGTTCTCAACTAGGAATGGATCGCCGAATCCCCATATCCTGATGCGTTTAACCTCTGCGAGTACATCACCATACTTCTCCAGCACTGATTTAAAGTGATCGATGTTGACTCTTACACCATAACCTTTCCCAACGACTTCTCTAATTGGCAAAGGACAGTACGGGCAGTTCAAAACACACTTGCCCGGGGGGAGAAGGGGATCTATGTTCACTATGTAGCCATAGCATTTACTCGGGTGTATACCGTAGAAGAATGATGTGAAAAACCTCATGAAGACTGAACCCTTACCTAGTATGGGTACTCTACAACCCTTACCTCTCTACCGGTTGTTCTCGACTTAAAGAATGGTAGTCCATTATACTTAATGTTCTCCAACACGTCGAGATCCCTGGTAAATAATAGCCTGATATCGTTTAAGCCCAGCACAGTCATAGCCAGCCTGTCTACACCTATACCCCATGCAACAGCCCTAACACCCGGTGCTCCAAGAATATTCATGACCTCAGGTCGGAAAACACCCCCGGGGAACACCTCAACCCATCCAAGCCTCGGGTGTTTAATATATCCTTCAACACTTGGCTCAGTAAAGGGGAAGTAACCTGGTTTAAACCAGACCTCCTTTATCCCTAAGGCTGCTGCAAGCTCCTTGAAGAAATATAGAAGGTGCTTGAAGTTAACATCCCTGCCCACGATCACCCCATCCAACTGGTGGAACTCCATACTGTGCTTAGCGTCAAGGTTCTCGGGTCTGAAGTTCCTATCTATCGTGAAAACCCTGTACTCACCCTCTCCCCTCTCATATATAGCTCTAGCAGAAACAGCCGTTGTCTGGCTCCTTAAGACTAATCTTAGAGATCTCTCAGGACTCCACTTATACCTCCATCCTTCTTCATGTATCCTACCAGCCCTCTCAAGGAGCCAAGCAGGTATCTTAGCCCGTAGATCAGTCTTCAGGAAGAATGTATCATGTATCTCCCTAGCCGGGTGATCCTGTGCTTGAAATAGGACATCGAAATTCCAGAACTCAGCCTCTACATGGGGTCCTTTAACCTCTTCGAAACCCATCGATGTTAGGATATCCCTTAGATCATCTATAAACTCCATAAAGGGGTGCTTTCTAGCCAAAGGTATGGCAGGAGGTTCTATTGAGAGATCGAATTCCTTTATAATGTATTGATCTAGTGTGGGGGTTAGGGCTGGTTTTACTATGGTTAATACCTCTTTTTCCCTTACCAATCCATTCCTATAGAGGTCTAAGAGCTCCGGCATCGGCAATACAGTGATACTCGTCCTATCCCTCAACTCTATTAGATGCCTCCTTCTAAGTAACTCTGTGTCGGAGGGCATCTCGCCCTTATCCCTGATCAACTCGAGTTTCCTCTTAACTTCCTCAGCACTTTTCATCAATTCAATACACTTTTCTTCCTCCCCCTTGGCAACTATGCCATTCAAGACCACCAGGCACTTCGACTTCAAATGGTACTGCAACCCTATCTTTACTATTTCCTCTGGTATACCTGTATGTTCTCTAATGCACTGAATAAACTCATTGAGCGGTTTATTAACACACTTACCGAGCACCCTATACACCTGTTCCTCTGGCATCCCCTTCTCCAGGTAGAAGTATGCCTCACTTGTTAAAACAGGTATTTTCACCGCCTGCTTAAGAATTCTAATTAACTTCCTTCCCTCTAGTTCAGCGAGATCCCTCATCAAATCTTCTGGCCTGCCTTCAATTAATTGAGCAAGAGTATTAATGTCTATGGCCTTCTTCTCCACTAATATAGATACTATTCTATACTGCCTAGGTGATAGAAACACCGGTCTACTCAAGCACTCCTCACCACCCATGGTGAACGTTTAATACACTCACCCTTAAGATGTCAGAGGGTTTAGGTCTATTCGTCGTTATTTAATTACCTCTAAATATTTTTAATTGCTTTGCCTCGGTATGCTGTTTCCGCTTTCATATAGGTTTACTAGGGTTTACTATCAAAATTCTTTTATTGAAGAATGTAATCGCATGTATGAATCTATTCCTGAAGCACTCTGCAAACCCAAGCAGTATACAGGGGGAACAAGGATGAAGAGATGAAACCAGCTTATATAAACCTATATAAGACCTGGACCCATCACTTCTCCCTATTGCTTCACCTCGTTTAAACTATGGTGTTTTGTGTATGTGGTAGGAAGTTCCTCCTCGCCGACATGTCACGGGTGATCACTGTGGGTTCACGGGCGGTTGTCGAGCCCAACGGCAAAGGACTCCCATCTAGACTTAACCAACCCAGGCTTGGAGCATTGCTCCCACCGCCTAGGCAGGCTCTTAGCTACAACAGCCCAGTTCATCAAAACGCTTACATGCTTCCCTGGGGCAGAAACGTTTATTAAGGTCATTGAGGAAATTTTTATAGACAGTTGGGATCGAATGTTGGAGAGGTTGTTGAAGCCTGCGGGGCGGTGGGAGCACTGCTCCAAGCCCCGCGGGGCTCTTCGTAGATGGGAGCCCCGTGCCGTTGGGCTCGACAGCCGCCCATGAGC
>NZ_JBMFMW010000082.1:0-5212 GCF_049970475.1 Desulfurococcus sp. | reverse complement strand
GCCATAGAGAAATGCGTTAACTACAAGAGTGGCCCGTGGATAGATAGGGGTAGGGGTACCAGGAGGAAAAATGTATGATTAAAAAAACAGCCAGGATAGGGCTTAAGTGGTTACCTTGTATAGGGTTCCTTCTACATCTACGTCCATCAGCCTTGGGGTTCTTCTACGGCGTCTACGCTTAATGGTGGTGGGCTCCCACTTCATGTCAGGTGTTCCAAGACTTCCATCCGGGAACTCCACTATCTTCTTTAATGCTAGTAAATGATTCACGGCTTTACGTACTCTATCCTCACCAGCAATACCGCTGAACTCCTTGACGAGTTCCTGGAAGAATACTGGTCTGCCCTTGTTTCTAATGGCATCGTATACTACATCGGGTAACTCTATATCCCTTGGGGCTATCTCGATTAGTATGTCTGAGTCCTCATATACTACTTTCTTCTTCCTAACCATTTTCTTCACCAATTTATATTATGTGGGATAGTAATATATAAACTTTTTTAATTATTGAATCCCACCAACCAATGGTTAACTAGCATTCATAACATAATCCACCGGGTTAGAATCTGCTACAGGATTACATAGGGTTAAAAATAGGGTCATGCATGAGAATATATGTAGTTTATAGTATATATACTAGTACATACCATACATAAGATAGTGGTGCGGGACATGAGTTATATACTTTCAGGAAAAGGTGAAAAAGTGTTATTAATGGGGAATGAAGCAATAGCCAGAGCAGCACTCGAGGCAGGAATCTGCGTAGCAACAGCGTATCCTGGAACACCATCCACGGAGATAATAGAGACTTTAAGCGAGGTAGCCGGTAAATGCGGGATATATGTCGAATGGAGTATAAATGAGAAGGTGGCATTTGAAACAGCGTACGCGGCAGCAATAACCGGGGTTAGAAGCATTACGGCTATGAAGCATGTAGGCGTTAATGTGGCGGCAGATATATTGATGAGTAGTGCTTACTCAGGTGTGAAAGAAGGCTTCGTAGTGGTTTCAGCTGATGATCCAGGCGAACACAGCAGCCAAAACGAGCAGGATAATAGGTGGTACGGGTTACTAGCCCATATACCAGTTATTGAACCCAGCAGCGCGAGGGACTCATATTATTTAACCAAGGAGGCATTTGAGCTAAGCAGTAGATACGAGCACCCAGTTATTCTTAGAACCACTACAAGGGTAAGTCACACAAGGCAACCAGTTGAATTAAACGGTGATATACCATCAGAGAAAAAGTGTAAGGGAGTCTTCGATAAAAACTATGAGAGATGGGTGCTTGTACCAGCTAACGCGAGGAAGCAGAAGACTAGGATGATGAAGATATGGGAAGCTATAAGGCGTAATGAGGGGAGGGAACCATTTATATACGTGTGGAATCCAGGTAGGAGTAAAGTAGTTATTGCAAGCGGGATTAGCTACTCTCATGCCGAGGAAGCCCTTAGACTACTCGACGCCTTAAACGATGTGACATTAATCAAGGTCTCCCTACCAGTCCCCCTTCCACCAGCACCTATCACTACAGTTTTAAAGGATGCAAAAGAAGTACTGGTCATCGAGGAACTCGATCCCGTGGTAGAGACCCAGGTGAAAGATATAGCCGTTGATGAGGGTTTAAGCGTAAAGATACATGGTAAAAACATGATACCCGAAAACGGAGAGCTCTCGATAGATAGGGTCTTCGAGCCAGTAGCTAAATTCATTGGCAGGGAGACCCTGCCTCCATGGCAAAGCATTGGGGAGGTGAAAACCGAGCCTCCGATTCCACCACGCCCTCCAGTGCTTTGTGCTGGGTGTCCTCATAGAAGTACTTATTACATAGTTAAAACAGCCCTTAACAAGGCTGGTATAAGAAATACTGTGTTTACCGGCGATATTGGGTGTTATACACTAGGGTACCAAAAACCATTTGAAACACAGATGACGTGCTTCGAGATGGGTGGAAGCCTAGGCATAGCCCATGGATTCGGAAAAGTATTAGAGAATACAGTGATAGCTGTTATAGGAGACTCTACATTCTTTCACGCCGGTATACCCCCAGTATTAAACATAGTTTACAATGACTCCAAGGTCATACCATTAATACTCGATAACTCAACAACAGCTATGACTGGACATCAGCCGCATCCAGGTACTGGGATAACAGCGATGGGGTTGCGGACAACGGCTATACTCCCGGAGAAGATATTGGAGCAGGCTGGGTTTAAAACTATCGTTATTAATCCATTAAGGGTTAAAGAATCAATAGAATTACTTACACAGGCTTTCAAAGAGTACTTGAAGGGTGAGCGAATAGCAATAGTTTCACGTATGAGATGCGCTCTCGAAGTCGCGAGGGATGCTAGAAGGAAGCAGGTAGTACTACCCATTTATACCATCGTTGAAGACAAGTGCATTGGGTGTATGGCATGCGTTAACTTAACGGCCTGTCCAGCTATAATAGTGCCAGCAGGATCGAAGAAGCCCATTATACTAGAAGAGCTCTGCAATGGGTGTGGACTATGTGCGTCTATCTGTCCCTATAAAGCGATAACTGTTAAAAACACTCCGAGCCCTGAGTGGGAGAAACTCTGGTGATGCAGTATGAAGACCAGGTTTAATCTAGTGTTATCCGGCGTAGGGGGTCAGGGTATAATAACGCTAGGCAGGTTAATAGGGCTGGGATGCATGCATGCAGGCGTAGACGTCAGTATCGCGGAAGTACATGGTATGAGCCAGAGGGGCGGTAGCGTTATAGTGCATGTGAGAATAGGTGAGGGTGAAAGCCCGATTATACCAGTAGGAGGCGCTGATACGATTATATCACTGGAATTGCTTGAGGGAGCCCGGAGCCTAGTATATGCGAATAAGGGTACAATACTAGTAGTAAACGACTTCCTATGGCCTCCCCCACTAGTTAAATATCCCCCTAGAGATACAATCCTAGCCGCAATATCCGGGAAGGGCTTGACTTACTACCTCTATGATGCAAATAAAGTCAGCATGGAAGTGAGCGGCTCAGTTGTTTCATCAAATATAGCCCTCCTGGGATTCGCCCTGGCCGTGGATAAGCAGTTATCTAAATACATTGAATTAAGCGATATCGAGTGGGCTATTGAGAAAACACTGAGGGGACACCTTGTAGATATAAACAAGAGGCTTCTCAAGAAATCATATGAGGATGGTTTGAGACATGTCAACCCATGAAATAATCGATCTACTGGAGGATGCTATAGATATCATTGATCAACTTGAGGGAGTCCTGCAGAGGCTGAAGCCGGGTGATAATATAACTCCTGGGGTAATCTACCAGCTATATAATAGTTTAGTATTATTGAGGGAGAAGATAATTGTAGCCAGGATAAAGGTTTCGAGCAGTCTAACCCCGTCACAAGATTAAACGAGTGCTTTTAACCATGGTAAACAAAGCAACCATATGTGTTTTTAATACCCATAATGTATCGAATCCATATACTCTATCTCCGAGATATGGGAATGGGGATCCATAAATAGAGCGGTGGCAACGCTCACCTTATCCACATTGCTCATCGACGATGCCACCCATTTACTGGAGTTGAGTTCCCCAATATGTACCCTACGTGTATAAGCCTCTAAAGTCTTCACGTAACGTGCGATAACCGGGTATTGGATACCTATGAGCAGGGCTTTTTCACAATATAGGTGATCAATTATTATAGCCCCTTTTTCACTAATAGCAATACATGTTTCACCAGTCAATAACCATACCCTACCCCTACCATGAAGCACTACGGTTTTCCCGGCCGCGATCTTTACAGAGAATCCACCATTCACCGCGATAAAATCCCCTGCTAATACTGACTCATGTATAAATCCAACAAGTATTTTCCCGTCTTCCAAGCGTTTTTTAATACTATCCGCGGACATAGTACTATCCCTTAATATTCTTTCTCCCACTCCCAGTTTAAAGATAAGTTAAACTAGCATAAAACCCTAGATAAAATAAAGGTGAGTATTATGGAGGTTGTAGGGTTAGACGCATCAATAATAGAGAGGGTTTCGAGAGTCTTAAGAAACAATATTGAGAGGCTTGACACATTGGATCTTTGTGATACAAAATTCTACCCGCCCTGCAACGATAACCCAGAAAACATCCTCAGATACTTTATAGTCATGGTGGCCATGGATCATAGGCTGAGTAGACCTGGAAAACCATATGAGGCCATGCTTGAAGATGGGTTCTACCATGGTGCTGATCTACTATATAGGCTTGGAATGAAAAAGTATTCGGAGGACCCGGGGTTCTTTGATCCAGCTCGCTTAGCACAGGTGAGAATCGAGGAAGTTAAATCCTGGCTCAGCATAGGTAGTGCAAGTCCACCGGATATAGATGCCAGAACTATTCTTCTAAGGGATTTGGGGTTGAAAATATCTAAACTATACGAGGGCAGGGTTACCAGGCTCATAGAGGTATCAAGAGGGAGGCTCTACGGCTCTTTAATGGAGCCTGGATTCATAGATCTCCTAAGGGTTTTCAGAGCCTATGAAGACCCTGTTGAGAAGAAGTCATTATTACTCGCGAAATTCCTGGCCAAAAGAAGGGTATTCACGTTTCTCGATAAACTAGGGATCCCAGTTGACAATCACTTATCAAGGATAGCGTATAGGCTTGGAATAGTGATGGTTTCAGGCAATCTATGGGTTAAGATAAGGGAGCAGAGGGAAGTCTCACGTGAAGAAGACATATTGTTAAGGATGGTTATTAGACGAGGATACGAGGCTATATCCAGTGAGGCAGGTATAGACCCGGCCACTCTGGATGACTATTTTTGGCTGATGGGTAGGAGGATATGTCTAAGGGATAACCCACCTAGATGTGATAAATGCTTGTTCAAGGGTTTCTGCAGAGCTAGAAGGAATAATAGTTTTATGGTCCCTGAGCACTATTACTATGATACATGGTATTACTGATAGGTGGATATCTTTGAGTAGCCAGAACAACAATAACACAGACATTAACAAGGGTATTAACAGGCTTAGAAGCCTCAGCAGGCTTGAGAGGATTATTGTAAACTACTTCCTAAGACATATAAGTGCAGGCGATATAATAGCAGTATTAGATATACGTGAAGAAGTGAAAAAGAAGATCCGGGAAGGAGATAGAGATCTCCTCCCAGAGACCGAGGATACACTCATCGAAGTAGAGGTGAGACGTGTACTAGCAGAATTAGTCAGAGAGGGGATA
>NZ_JBMFMW010000081.1:0-5232 GCF_049970475.1 Desulfurococcus sp. | reverse complement strand
AGGAGGTTTTGAAACCCCTCAACATAGAGGTTGCCTGGCTTAAAGTGGGTAGTGTCGATATAGCTCACACCATGAGAAGGAATGGTGATGCCTTATGTGGATTCGAGGAGAACGGTGGATTCATGTATCCACCCCACCAATATGTACGTGATGGAGGAATGACCACTGCATTATTTCTCGAGATGATGGCCAGGTACAATGCATCAGCATCACAATTATTCGATAAGCTACCAAAGTATTATACCTTGAAAAAGAAGTATAAGATGGATCGTGAGAAGGCTTTAAGAGTGGTTGAACTAGTTAAAGAAGCGTTTAAGGATAAACGGTTAATAACGATCGATGGTGTAAAAGTCATCTCATCCGATTACTGGTTTCTAGTGCGGCCAAGCGGTACGGAACCCTTGCTCCGAGTAATGATCGAGGCTAAGGATATTGAACGATTGAATGAGATATCATCATCGATTGATTCGATAATAAGGGAGGTGGTAGGTAAGTGATGAGATATTGGGGGCTAGATGTCCTAGTATGCGTGCACTGTAAACATCACCCATTAGAGATTACAGTAATAGAATCCGAAACCCAAGAGATAAACACAGAAAATATTGAGGTACCAGTGTGCAAGGATTACTGTGGATACCTCAAGGAGAAAATAGATAGGAACAAGGTTTATCCTTGCCAGGAGTGCCTCAGGATAGGTATTAAGACAGCAGTACTATATTGCACCAGCTGTGGAAGATGGTATCCTGTTAAAAACGGGATAGTCTACATGCTGACAGACAATAGGAGAAATCTTTCAAGCGATAAAGAATTCCTAAAGCTCCACATGGACAAGATACCTGAACACATATTGAAACATGGTAAACCAGTAAACTTAGAAACGAATAGGGAAGAAGCAAATAAGTAAAAAGGTCTTTTGGTTAAAAACTCATTTCTGCCTAGGGCATACATAGTCTAATTGATATTTACCTCTCTCCATTAGTCGATCCCATAAACGCTCTACAACCCTGTGAACGTATTCCACTGCTTTTTCCTCATCAACCCTGGTTAGCCTGTGGTTCCTCAATATTATTCTACCATTAACTATCACGGTGTCAACGTCTTTACTGCCGAAAGCATTAATCATATGCCCTAGAACAGTCTGTGAGTTAACCGGTGTTGAAGGCGTTTCAGGTCTTAATAATACTATATCGGCTTTCTTCCCCTTCTCTATACTTCCTAATTCATCCTCTACATGAAACATTTTCGCTACGTTTATGGTTGACATCTCGAATACCTGGAGAGGTGTGAGTATCCTAGGATCCCTGTTCCATAGTTTATGGATGAGGTATGCTGCCCTCATGTTCTCGAATTGATCAAAGACATAGCCATCATTACCTATTCCAACATTTATCCCCAGCCTAAGCATTTCAGGTACCCTGGCTACTCCAACAGCGTTCAACATATTGCTTAAGGGGTTGTGAGCCACATGCGCCCCTGTCTCCCTTATAATGTAGAGCTCATCCTCCGTGATGTTAACAGAGTGCACCAGGTGGACGTCGTCTCTGAGGAATCCGAGCTTCTTCATTCTCTCAACTGGCCTTACTCCGTACCTCTCTATATTATGGTAGACATCTACTAATCCCTCGGCTGTGTGTATCGCTATTAAGGCTCTATGATTATCCGCCATTTCACGGGCCATTCTAAATAATTCATCGGTGACGGTGAAGCTTGAATGAAGATAAATAGCTCCTTTCACCAGCTTGTTGGGATCACTATTATTTTTCATGATGAATCTCTCATTCTCCTTTAACCCCCTGATCCCTTCCTCTATACTTCTCCTCTGCGTTGCTTCATAGGATATTATCCCTCTTATCCCGACTTCACTAACCCCTTTCTCAATATAGTCTAAGACCCCGTTGATCGCGTTTGGACTACTAATGTTATCGAAGAAATTAGTTACACCCGACTTAGCGAACAATATTGAACCCATGAGGGCTGAAGCATATGCGTCTTCATACGTTAACTCGACATCTAGGGCCCACCATATTCTCTGGAGGTTCTGCTGGAAATCTGTGGGAGGTTCTATCCTAGAGAACCAGGGACTCCCCGTCAAAAGGAGTCCGTAGAAGTGGGTGTGTGCACACATTAACCCAGGTATGGCTATCATGCCACGACCATTTATTGTTTCCTCACTGATATACTTATCGGTTCCATCTCCTGCTCCAATATCAACTATTCGATCATCTCTAATAGCAATGTATCCATGGTCTATGATACGTCGCTCATCATTCATTGTTACAACCAGGACATTTGACACCAGTACGTCAACTTTTTCCCTCAAGGAATACCCTCCACTTCTTTGATTTAATATTACCTTAGCTAAGTAAATAAATTTAAGTCGAAACATCGGAATAGCTATACTTAGGGATGCCACTCTTTATTTCGACCAGTTAGAGGATAACTCGGCCATAGATGAGAGGTAGGCGGCTATTACTATTAATCCTCCCCCGATTACTTTATATGGTTCAATTCCCTCCAACCCCATCGCCAGCGAGAAGATTAGGGCAAAAACTGGTTCAAGCAGGAATATTAGTGCAGCTGTTAGAGGGGAAACATATCTCTGACCCCATACCTGGAAAAAAGTTGCCAGAACCGAGCAGGCTACGGCGAGATAAGTTATATAAATCAAAGCCTCAATGCCCACAGCTCCCCCGAGAATTAATGCAAAGGGATAGGTGAGCGCACCCGGTAAGAACATGCCGTACAATATCTCTATTATACTAGAGGATCCATAGCGGGAAACCAGGATTATCTGGGCTGCCCAGGCAATAGACCCCATGAAAATAAGGAGCACACCTATGGTTAACCCACCGCTCGGAGAGGTTAACACATATAGGCCGGAGAGTGCTAAAAGAAGGGCTATACCATCTATTAAACCATAGTTCCTTTCAACGAGTGCGATATATAGGTGGACATGTACAGAGTTAAGCCCGGTTATGAAGGCGCTGAGAGATGGTGTTGTATATACTGTTCCAGCTGCTTGAAGGAATAAGCCAAGGAAATATGCTATGCCCACGATGAACCCCTTATATAGGCTGTTAATGGATAGTACTCCCCTATACATTTTCAATAATATAATCGGTGTCAACAATATTACTGCGATAAATGATCTGAGAGATGAGTAAGTTAGAGGAGATACGTCTGTTACCGATAACTTAATGAATGAGAAGGATGAACCCCAAAGTATAGTCGCAACCACCAGCGATACCACGCCAGCAACTCTCTTATTCATGGAGACACCTATAAGTCTGCTCTAAGTTGATTAAGAGACATCGTGTTTTCACATAATAAATTACAGGATATGAAACATATTTAATTTAAAGTATTAGTCAAGTAGGTAGAATGAGAGATAGGAGAAAAAGGATATAGGTTCTTTAAAACCAACTATGGACATGATTAGTCAGGTATTATTCTTGTACCAGCATTCCCTTTTAACGCTTCATAAGCCTGCTTCAAATGAGCTATTACAGCCATCTTACCCCCGTTTTGGACGAATCTCATCCCGGCAAGTATTTTTGGACCCATGCTCCCTGGCTTGAAGTGTCCTTCCCTATAGTATTTTAATGCCTCGCTAACCTTTACCACGTCAAGGGGTTTAGCATTTGGTGTTCCATAGTTTAGAAATGCCTTCTCGATATCTGTCAATATTAATAATACATCCGCCTTCAACGCCGAAGCCATTCTCTCCGCGCCGAGATCCTTATCTATCACACCCTCTAATCCATGTAATAAGCCATTTTCATCTCTGTATACAGGTATTCCCCCGCCTCCATCAGCTATCACGATGAATCCCTGCTCAACTAGCATCTTAATGGCATCTATCTCAATCTGGCCTATGGGATCTGGGGATGGCACAACCCTCCTATACCCACCGCGTGGATCTGGTTTAAATACCCAGCCAAGTTCTCTCGATAATTTTTCAGCTTCCTCCTTGCTATACCATGGACCTATGTACTTTGTTGGATCATTGAAGGCTGGATCATTCCTATCTACAAGCGTCTGTGTGATAATGGTTAATACTCCCCTTACCTTGGAACCAAGTAGCTTCTTCTCGGCTAGCTTATTATATAAAGCCTGCTGTAGCATGTAGCCAAGCCATCCCTGACTCATGGCACCGGCTACATCAAGGGGCATCGGTGGTATGTTCTTCTCCTTTAACCCTAGGCTCATCCATTCCGCGATTATACCTACTTGTGGGCCGTTACCATGCGTCACTACGACGCCATAGTTTTCCTCGATGAGTCTCGCTATAAGTTCTGCGACAGTATAGGCATTTCTCCAATAGTCCTCGGCCACGCCTCTGTCTCCTTTGGTCTGGAATGCGTTTCCTCCTAACGCTATTACTATTGTATCCAGTCCTTTCTTCATATGGCTCTTACCCTCCAATGATATGATTATATTAGTTTCGTAGGAAGCGTTTTAAATCTTGACAGTTAGTGGGATAATAACATTATAAAATTTATTTATTAAAATCGATGTATCCCACTAATTTTTAAGGCCTTGAAACATAAAAATAATAACAGGGATTGGAAATGCTCGAGGCATTGAACCTAGTGGTCGAGGTAAACAATAAAATAGTCATTAACGATGTAAGCATTAAGGTGGAAACAGGAAGCATCACTGCCCTAATGGGTCCTAATGGTAGTGGCAAAACATCCCTAGCATACGCGATAATGGGGCATCCATCCTATAGGATCCTTAAAGGGAGTATATTAATAGATGGCTTAGATTACACATTTAAGCCTACACACGAGAGAGCTCTAGCCGGCCTATTTCTCGTGTTTCAAAACCCAATTGAGCTCCCAGGTGTATCGCTTGAATCATTAATAAGGAGTGCAGTAAATAAGAGGCTGGGTAAAAACGACTTATTGGAGCACGTGCCAGGATTACCCGATAGAATACTCGGGGAGGCAAAGCTCATCGGGTTGAAAGAGGAGCTCGTCACTAGGGATTTAAACATTGGTTTCAGTGGTGGCGAGAGAAAAAGAAGCGAGATACTTCAAGCCAGGGTTCTAAAGCCGAAGTACTTGATCCTCGACGAGCCCGATAGCGGTCTTGATGTCGACGGGGTTCGAATAATTGCCGACTACATTAAGGAGGTAGCATACTCTAATGGCGGGGTGCTACTTGTAACACATAACCCTACCCTACTAAGTTACGTTGAACCCAGCATCATCTATGTCATGCTGAATG
>NZ_JBMFMW010000080.1:0-5267 GCF_049970475.1 Desulfurococcus sp. | reverse complement strand
CATTATCTCGATTATACCGTGAACCCTTACCCCGGCTTGCAGTAATTGATAAGCCACTATTAATCCAACATTACCGCTACCCACAACCAACGCATTCTCACCTGGTCTAACACCATATTCATTCATAAGTGTCTGAGCACCGCCAGCCCCCATGACACCTGGTAGGTCATTGTTCTCGAATAAAATCATCCTCTCAGTTGCACCTGTTGCGATTATAGTGTACCTGGGTTTGACAAGTAGGTTAACAGGTTCCTCCCCCTGGACGGCTATACCCATATAACCCTCACCGAAGAACCCGTAGGCAAAAGCTCTTGTATATGTTTTAATGGTCGAATACTTCTTGAGCTCGTTGACCAGTTTCTCAGCTATTTTGAAGCCTCTTACACCACCATAGTATCTTGTATCACCGAAGAACTTATGGGTCTGCTTAACCAGCTGGCCTCCAAGCCTGAAGTGATCTGTAACGAGGACCACATCAACGCCTTTCTCACCCAGCTTTAAAGCTGCTTGGAGCCCAGCTGGACCAGCACCAATTACAAGGACATCCGTATCCACTATCTCCTTTCTCACGGATGCACTACTAATATTAGCTGGCGGCTCCGGGATACCGTCTCCACTTACCACATTAATTCCATCTCTCACTGGCTCAATACATATCCTTGTATTTGGAACATTGTTAACATATGAGAGGCAGCTAGAGCACTTGCCAATCATGCAGAAAGCGCCCCGGGGCCTGCTACCATCGGGGCTCCTGGAGAAAACCCTGTAGCCTAAAGCATATAGAGAGGCAAGTATGCTTTCTCCCTCATATGCCTCTATAATGTTGCCATTATAAGTGAACTTGATGAGCCGTCCCCGCTTGAAATCTATTATGGGGTGTTCATATATCCTGTAATCTAGCACCAGTTCCCACCACGTATTAAGCAGCTCCTTAAATAATATATATACAATATATATACACTAGGATGCTACCGGAAATAAATATTTAATGCCCCTGGGATTAAATAAAACCGGGGGCAGTAGCCTTGGAGAAGATCCTTATTACACTGGACTTGTTCCTCTACATACTACCCGAGGGTGTCCCAAGGAACTCGTTTATAGTGTTAGCTGGGGAAGGAGGTTCCGGGAAAAGCGTGATAGTAGCCAATATAGCTAAGAACATCATAGAGAACAATGAACCAGTGATATATGTTTGTCTAGACGATGATCCTTTAACTATAATAGAGCAATTAGAGTCCTTTGGTTTAAGAATAGATGACAATATCTCCTCTAGGCTACTCTTAATAGATGGATTCAGTTATCTGATCAGAGGCAAGAAAGGAAGGATTCATCCACTCGTAGTAGAAGATGTTGATCCACGGAACCCTGAGAACCTTGCCAACGCTATCCTACGTGTACTGGATTCAACGAGGTTAAGTGGTAAGGGATTAATCATTATAGATTCATTAAACGAAGCAATGATCTCACTCGATCCCACACGGTTCATGGAGTTCATCAAGCTTCTAAGAGCCAATATCTCTAAGACACTGAAAATACCTATAATAGCAACGCTCCACACCTCCACAGAAGGCTTTAAAGAATACCTGTACACTATAGAACACCTAGTTGACGGTATAATTGAAACACGCGGTCTAGAAGAGGGGTTATCCCTACAGCTACCTATACAGGTACGCCAGATAATGATAAGGAAGATAAAGGGCGTGACACATAAACATGGATGGGTTCTCTACGCAATTGACAACACTGGAGTTAAGCCGGTGATATTAAAGGTTGAGAAAAAATAGTGGGCAACAAATTATCTGACCTCCTCCTCGCCCTAAAGAGCGAGGGGTCCCTTTAGGGTAGGGAGGTTGGGGCTACACCTCCTCTAGCCTGGTTCAGCCCCGCGCCCGGTCTCGGGCGCGCTACCCCTACCCCGCTTAACGCTGGGCTCGGGGCTATGGGTTTTCTCTTCAAGAGTATGTTGTATGCTCTTACAAGATATGCGTTGAATACCTTGTTATGTATGAAGCATTTGATCAACCCTCTAGTTATCCTCTTATGGTTATCATGAGTTCTGCATAATGGGCATGTTGTTAACGTATATTCCTCGCTTACAAACTCTGTTTTGATCCTGTATTCTTCTGCTACCTCGGTTATTCTTCTGAGCAGGTATCTATAGCTCCAGACATGGGCTATCTCAAAGTTAACCATAGGGCTCTTCCCCCGGCTCTTGAACAATATACCTCGGGTACCCAACAACTACCTCTGATACACCTCTCAGATAGAGCCATTTAACAGTATTTCCCACAGCCCAGTTGATATAGCTTCCAATCTGCTTCCTCCACTTCTTATACATCTTCCTAAGCATCCTAGACGTCTTGAACCCATATCTGTTTAGCATGCTTTGATATTCCGAGATACGGTTCCTCCAATAGAAACTAATAGCTTTTAGAGGTCTCCCGCTTACAAGCAATGCAGAACCATCCTCAACATATACAGCCAAGAGATTGTTAATGCCAATATCTATCCCAGCACTCTTATTTCCAGGAGGGTTCACAGGTACTTTAATCATTTTGTCTCTAACGATCTTCTCCTCAACTTCGAAGGATATATGCATATACCACTCTTCTTCTCATCAAGGTCGTAGCATATCTCAGCCCTACCTTGTTTCCCGAAGACGTGTATTCTCCCAGAGTACCTAACACTGATAGACCCGAGAGCCCTCAAACCCTTCAATATAACATAGTCATCCTCAAACTTATACTGATCATTTCTCAGAACAACCCATAGAACTCTCTTACCACCTCTCTTCCTATACCCCGGCGGGTTAACTCCTGTCATGAATGACGGTGGTTTTCCCTCTTTCTTAGCTTTTAGTAGCGGGAAGAATGACCTCCAAGCCTCGTCGTTCTTATTTAGAACTTGTTGTGTAGTGGCTGAACCTATATAGGATAGGCATTTAAAAAGTCCATTAAGAGAGGAAACTATCTTCTATACCCATAGAAAACCAGTATTACAATGATCATTACTATAATTATTATACCTATCGCCAATGGTAAGATACTGCCTAATACTCCATGAGTTACAGGGATCGATTCAGTAGCTGGCTCTGTAGACATAGTAATAGCTGTAGCCGATGTACCAATGGTAGTTAACGTGGTGCTGCTAGTAATTGTCGTCATAGTTGCCGTGGGTGATGTGGTAGCCTCTGTTACAGGAACCCATGTTGTTACAGTGTAGAGAAGCGCCTGGGATAAGTTCACTATTATTGATTCATTACCCTGCGATACAGTGACACCTGTTGAAGGCATTACATTTACCTGGTATCCATATGGTATTTGAAGCGTTAACAATAGGTTCGCTACATCGTTATAACCAGTTAAGTCTATGTAGGCAACGTAAGACCCAAGGCTACTGGACTCCATGAAGCCCTCTATAGTGAAGTACAACATCACCCAGCTCGTATTGTTAAATAATATAGTGATACTATCGACATCATAATCTACAACAACGTTTCCACCTGGCTCACAATCCACTGAGACCAAGGAGAGGTTTACAGATGGATCAAATGGATTATCCAGCGTCAGTTCAACAGGGGTTTCACTCCTACTTGAAAGAGTGATGTTTAGATCGAACACCCCATTATCCTCTAATGGATCATATATTATCGAAGCATAAAGCCCAGCTATATTAACGGTGACAGAGCCAGCGTGTACACTGATGATGCTTGAAAATACCATGGTGGTAAAGAGTAGAAGTAAAGGTATTCTAGCTATCATGCATCATCAACCCCTACTTATAAACCTAAGCTCTATAGCTCTATATAACATCCCAGCGTTTCCCTGCTGATGTTTTGTTAGCGGGGTTAGCCCCTGGCCTGGACTCACTCGCTTCACCCAGGCTGCATAGGGCTCGGTCGAGCCCAATGCCACAGGGCCCCATCCGGGTTTCTAGCACGGCCCTCACCGCACAGCGGATCACAGGAGCTCTAAGTACCCTAGAGATATCTGCAGGTATTTAAAGATATCTATAAATCCACAGCACCCTATATTAAATACTATTCAACACATTCCTCGGGATCCGTATCTATATCTGCTCTCTTACTCTACGCTGAGCGATAAATTCATGTAAAGTAGGAATAGTGTTGATACAGCTAGGTTAATTAAACATGTAGTGGTTCTAGATATCAATGGTGTTGAATATGGCTGTGAAATTCCATATTGTAGTGGTTAGTGATAGGGTTGCCAGCGGGGAATCTATGGATGTTAGCGGTGAGAAAGCCGTTGACTACATTACTGCGAGGGGGCATATGGTTACAGGGAAAACCGTGATAGGTAATAATTATAGAGACATAGTCAGGGTAATACGTGAGGCTAATAGCAAAGTCGTATTATTCATTGGTGGTACAGGCCCCAGTCCCAGGGATATAACCGTGGACGTTATTGAATCGCTTGCATGGAGAACGTTACCCGGCTTTGGTGAAGCCTTTAGGAGAATATCGTATGAGAGAGAGGGGTCGAGAGCGTTACTGTCTCGTGCAGGCCTCTATATACTGCCGGATGGGAGAATAGCTGTTGTGCTACCAGGCTCCCCCAGCGCGCTCGAGATAGGTTTAAAGATACTAATGGATGTTATTGAACACCTCGTTGAAGAAGTGGAGAGATTTGAGGGTCCGCATAGGTGATTAGGTATGGCTGGTTGCCTGGCTATAAGTTTCGATATATGGGGTACGCTTGTGGATCTCGATAAAACCCTTGATCACCTCTCAGAGATAGCTTCTAATAGGCTGGGTTTAAGCATCGATGAAGCGCGGAAAGCAATATACGTATCACATGAGGAGGCCCGGAAGCTCAGGAGGTTCACGCCGAATATTCCGCCACTTGAGCTCATTGCACGTGGCAAAGAGATAATCGCGGCAAAGCTCTCAACCAGCCTCAACACTGTTGACTCCATCCTAATGGAAGCGTTCACAACCGTTGAACCGGGATCGATAATCTACCCTGATGTTATACCGGTTTTAAGTAAGCTCCATGATGAAGGCATCTATATGGGTGTAGTGGGCAATGTTCTATTCTGGCCCAGTGTTTACACAATGATCATATTGGATAAAACCGGGCTCTCAAAATACTTTAGGGTAGCCGTATTCTCGGACATTATAGGCTATAGCAAACCAGATAGGGAGATATTCCTGGAATTCGCTAAGATCTCTGGTTTCGAGCCAAACAGGGTAATACATGTAGGAGACAATGTTATCGAGGATGTTGGTGGAGCATTGTCATCGGGAT
>NZ_JBMFMW010000079.1:0-5267 GCF_049970475.1 Desulfurococcus sp. | reverse complement strand
CTAGGAAGCATACAGAGCTAGCGTTGGCTGAGCCCTTCGACAACGTTGTAAATGTGAGGAATAGGGTTGTCGTATTAGTCCTAGTGCTCACATACTTCGTGAAGAAGTCCCTGTGCGTGTGACCGGATAAAACCATTGTTACATTATAGTCCTCCACGAGTTTCAAGAAGTATCTGAACGCTGTCATGTTACTTGACCAATAACTACTCAATGGTGTGGAGGGACCGCCTTGAACATATGGTTTCAACACGTTTTCATCATCATACCTAGTGTATAGTTCGCCCTGATAATAGAATGGCGGATGATGGACTAATATCGTCTTATAGGGTATACTACTATAATTCTGGAGCACCTGTTGGGCAAATACTAGGTCTTCCCATGAGGGGTATCCTTGCTCGGGTGACCATATACCTATTATAAGTAGCTTACCAGCTATTACTCTAAACCACTTCGTGGGTCCAAGATAATTCGTATAATAAGTACCCCCGGAGGCGTAATCGTGGTTCCCGGGTATGCCTAACACAGGTATGTTATATAGATAGGCATACCTGTACGCGAGAGCCATCACATATTCTGATGAAGCAGCAGTGTCAGCTTCATCGCCGAGCCATAGAATGAAGAAGGGTGATAACATGTTATCTATAGTAAATCCAGCTATACGACTAATATCACCTGTAAATGGATTTGGTTGGCCTGCTATGAAGTGTATATCAGTGTTCTCTACGAATCTGATCACTGAAGGCCAGGACTTCACCACCCATACTGATCTAGGCACATTGTATACTGTTGAGCCTGCTAGAAGAGATAAGTCATATAATCCATCCTCAACTTCTGATGATATAGTAGCCTGGTATATGCCTGGACCTACACTGCTTATACTTAAAGTGTAATTGTAGACTACAAGCCGGTTGCTAACTGGTTTAACAGTCCATATGTACGCTGAGGAGATACTGAGAGAAGAATACTCCGGCCTAAGCTCTATGATGAACGATTCCCCGGGCGACATTATAACTGGTACAACTGGTCCCATGTTAGCGGTGATTATCTCGGTTATATTACTTGTTATAGAGGGTATAGCCGGGGTTGTCTCAGCAGCCGCAATATACGTATTCAAGTATACTATTGAACCAAGTATTATGAGAAATAATAGTAGATAATGCAGGTAATATCGTGTCTTCAATACATATCACCCTCTGTTGAAATACTATTTTTAACTATCTTAGATAATAAATTTTAATCAGCTTGAGGGGGCTACATGAGTAATAGGTCTAGGGGTTTTTCTCATGAGAGGGATTTAGTTAGGAGGCTGTGGGATCATGGTTTCGCAGTTATTAGGGCTCCTGCAAGTGGTAGTAGAGCTAGGCATGTCAAATACCCTGATATAGTAGCTATCTACCATGGTAAAATAGTGGCCATGGAGGTTAAGACTATTAAGGAGGAGAGAACAATCTATGTTAGAAGGGAGCAGGTGGAGAAGCTACAAGAGTTCTCAAGGAGGGCTGGCGCAACACCCTTCATAGCTGTTAAATTCGTTGGAAGCGGGGAATGGTTCCTTATACCCCTCGAGAAACTCGCCGGATCGGAGGGAGGCGCCTTCAAGATCCCGGTTGAAACCGTGAAAAACAGCCTCAGGCTCAAAGCATTAATCTCAATGATTAAGGGGGATAAGAGTATACTGGATTATACTATGCGGTGAGTTTACTCCTCCACCTTAACTCTCACAGGTATATTATACTTTTCCTCAAGCTTCCTAAGCCTCTTAATCCTTCTATTATACTTCTTTAAGTCCTGTCTTGATAGAGTGATCACTATATCACCGTTTTCCATTCTCACATCTACCTCAGGCATGATCTTACCGATCTCCTCAATAATCTTCTCGTGGATGCCCTGCTTACCACGTAGTTTTTTAACTGGTACCACTATCGTCTGCTCGCCGAAAGTGTATATTTCATATTCTAGCTCACCGGTGAGGAAATCCTTCACCTCTATCACTGGCCTTGATAACTCTGCCTCACGTAACCCAGTTGGTAGTTTCACAGTCATCTTGACCTCGTATACCTTGTCTATCTGTCCATTCTTAATGAAGATCACAGTGTCTATTATCGAGGGGATCATTCCGAGTTCAACCCTTCCAATGAATCTCTGGATGGCGTCTATAGGTGTCGTGGCATGTACAACCCCAATCATTCCTATTCCGGCTAGTCTTAGATCAGCGAATAGCTTGAAGTCTTCATCATTCCTCATCTCATCGAAGACCGTGTAATCAGGCCTCGATAACAATAAGATGTCGTGTAATTCCCCTGTGTCAGCATAGTGTTTGCTATACTGGGTTATATCTGGTGGAAGTATCATATCCCTAGGCGACTCAATGGTCTTCACAACCCTATTCATCCTCATGTAGTACTCCGCTAGGGCTTGAGCAAAGGTCGTCTTACCCATCCCTGGTGCACCAGCTATGAGTATACCCTCAGCCCTTTCATTGAGCCTTTTAACCAGCTCCGGCGGGAGATTATAGTCCTCTAGTCTCAGTTTCTTCAATGGCCTCACAGCCGTGATCTCCCATCCATCGCTTAAAGGGGGCCTCGTTATAACTATCCTGTAGGCTCCCAGCTGGACTATGGTGGAGCCGGCTCGATCTATCTCTATGAAAGCATCGCTTCTACTCCTAGTAGCCTCTATTATCTCATTAGCCATCTGCTCGATCTCCTGCCTGGTTAACGGGGCATCACTTAGCTTCACGAACTTCCATTCGCCTGGCCTACCAATCTTGGCTACTGGTACCACCCCCTCCTTTAAGTGCACGCTCATGGTATTCTCGGAAAAGTATTTCTCGAACCCTAGTCTTCCACGCTCCTTATCCTTGACCAGCACAACCTGTATGCCCATGGATTTAGCCACTTGGTACTGTAGCTCATTACCCGTTATTAATACACCGTTAACAGAGTAAGCATATTCCCTTATAAGGGAGTTCACCTCGCCGACTAATTGCTCCTCGTCCTCAATGAACCCCCTAAGTCTTTCACCAGCGAACTCGAGCTTGATTATCCCTGTATCATTGTATTGTCGTAGCCTGCGAAGTTCCTCGAGACCTGCGTAACCTATAACCCTGCCTTTCGAGGCATTGTACTCTAACAGCTGGAGCATAGCTCTATGGATAACTATTCTACCGCTAACGCTTCCCTCATCAATCAACCTGGATACGGCTCCCTGTGTAAGAGCCGTTAGATCTGGTACATATATGGTTTCACCAGCAATTCTCAGAGCCACTTTTTACACCGGTGTTAAACCCGCTTATCCGCTTCCATCATATTCCTAAGAATAGATTTAATTAACTTATATACCTGCTCCTCCATAGATGGTTATAACCCTGTTGAGGAGCGTGATATATTGAATAAATGGGCTATGTACATCCTGATAATCATGGTATCACTGCTTGTCCCGCCAATTGCAACACCTCTTTTAAATGCTGATACATCAACCATGGTGCCATTATACGTGAAAACCCGTATCGTGATCCCGGGTAATCTACCATGGTATCCTTTAATAGTGATCGGTGACAATAGGCCCCCGGATGTGAACGCTGTGGATCCACCAGAGGTATTCTACCAGGCTATAAACGAAGCGGAGAATGCTCTTCCGCTAGCCGTGATAGGGCTTGGAGATAACGTGGGATTAGGCACACCTGAACAGTATGATAGATTATATGGAATCCTTAATAAGACCCGTCTAGAAAACATTTGGATGATACCTGGAAACCATGACGTGACCTATAGTGGATTAAATGCCACGGGCATCGATCTATGGAGACAGTATATAGGATCAGACAATATCACTATTGACGATATACCTGGGTGGAGAATAGCCCTGATTAATTCCGAGGCAGATATAACTACGTGGGGTAACCAGGTTAAGGCTGTATATAATTACACCGGAGGTAAACACCTAATACTTGGATTCCATAGGCCCCTCTACCCAAATGTAACCCATAACCTGAAAACAAAATATGATACCGTGTTATTGAATTACATGAATAACTATGGATGGCCGGCCCTAGTGCTACAGGCACACTTCCATGCATGGGTTAAATATAGTTACAATAATACAGAGTTCCTCATAGTAGGTAGTGCTGGTTCTCCATTGTATTCCTGTAGTGATGTAATAACACCTGGCGCTGAGTGCAGTAGTGTATACCACTACCTAGTGTTAATCCTTTATCCTAATGGAACATACACGTATACCCCAATAGCACTGGGTGATGACAGTGGGACATTAAAAGTGATACCATTGAATGCAACAGCTTATTCTGTGGTTAACTCGAAGAAAAACATATATAGGGAGCCAGTTGAATACCCTGTGAGGCTACGCTTTACAGCAGGGAAGACAGTGATAAACATTGTAGCCAAGATACCAGCGTCAGCCAGCGTGGTATTCTCAATAGATCCCGTTACACATAGGCTATATATCTCTCAAAACCTCGATTACTATGTGTATATCATGCAGGGAACTAGTGACCAGCCAATAGTTATCAATGGTATACCTGAAGGACTAGACTTATCACAGTTTATACAAGGTGAAGAAATCTCTGTAGAGACACCTAGCCAAGTAGTGAAAACTGAAACAGTTACATCAACCACTGTCGCATACATCACTAGAACAGTGACTAAGCCGACAACAATAACTGAGACAACTACTGTGACTCAGCCCACTACAATATATACAACGGTATCTATTGTAGAGACGCAAAAGATAACGTGGACAACCACAGTGACCAATACCACAACAATAACCGAGACGTTTACGGAGAGAATTAGTAGTGGAGAAGACTACATCTACTTAGTGATAGTGTTGACTATAGCGTTCCTGACTGGACTAGTCTATGTTTTAACCAGGAAAAAGACATAGTAGCTACAAGACTTTTTTCCTCGCCTTCTCCATAAACATGTCAACATACTCCTTTATCGTGGGCCCCTCAACAATCTTCAGTTTAAACTCTACTCTCACAACCGGTTTATCCAGTTTTATAAGCCTGGTTATGTCTGAGGGTGTTCCAAGCACAACAGCATCTACCGGAGCCCTCCTTATGGTTTCCTCAAGCTCCTTCAATTGTTCTGGCCTATACCCTGTGCTCGGGAGAACTGGGCCCATATGCGGGTACTCCTCATATATTTTCTGGAAGAAGCCGGTTGCGAATGGCCGTGGATCAACTGGTTGAGCCCCATGCTTCAATGCTGCTACATAGCCAGCCGCGTATGGTGCTCCGCCATGCG
>NZ_JBMFMW010000078.1:0-5430 GCF_049970475.1 Desulfurococcus sp. | reverse complement strand
TGCTACGCCGGCAATGCCTACCACCTCTCCTTTCCTAACAAGTATTCTTGCATTATCCACGATTCTCCTACCATACTCGTCTACTACCACGAGGTCCTCTATGCTTATACAGTTCTCATTAAGCGGTGCAACCGATGCCAGTCTTTCATACGTTATTTTCCCAGCGTCCTCCCTGAACATTAGCTCGCGGATTTTCTCTATACTCGCCTCTTCACGTCTCAGGATGCCTGAGAGCTTGCCACGCCTCAGCACTATTATTCTATCAGCTATCTCCATGGCCTCCGTGATCTTATGCGTTATAATTAAGCTGGAACCCCCATTCTTCTTAAACGTGTCTAGAACCGTGTAGAATCTCCGTCTCTCTTCTAGGGGCAAGTATGTTAAGGCTTCATCCAGGATTACCAGTTTAGCGTTTAAAAGGAAGGCCCTCAGTATTTCAATCATTTGCTTCTGCGTATACGTCAGTTTCCACACCATGGTATCTGGGTCTATTTTCATCCCAAGTTTCCCACTTATCTCTCCGATTACTTTATCCACCCTGGAAGTCCTAGCTAGTTTACCGAAGCCGAGAATGCTTAATCCTATTACAAGGTTCTCCCTTATACTTAACCTATCTATGAGCTGCGGTATCTGTGAAACCATTACAATACCTTGTTTTATAGCGTCTACTGGATTGTAGAATACAGTCTTTCTACCATCAATAAAGATCTCGCCTTCATCAGGGAAGTATACTCCATATAGTATCTTCACCATTGTCGATTTCCCCGCACCGTTCTCCCCTAACAATGCTACTATTTCACCCCTGTAGATATCGAAACTCACATTATCCAATGCTATTATCCCACCAGGGAAGGACTTTGATATATTTCTCACAGATACTAGTGGTTTATTTTCGCCCACTTTATAGGACACCCTACTATTTACTCGTCTTATTGGTATAAATGATAAGGAGGAGAGGGATTAAAAAACGTGTTGTGTTTAAATAATATTAGATATTAACCCGATTAGTGTTTAATGACCCATGATACTAGGTAGTCCATGTTCCATAAATCATCGTGTCCAGCAATATATCCCTGTGGGAATGATATCTGTGCACCCTGTGACATACCTTTACAATACGTAGATGTAGCCTTATCGGGTGTGTATAGACAGTATGCTGTGAATGGCCCTGCGAACGGGTCGAATACCGGTGCTATCGGGTATGGTCTAGTACCTATCCTACCGCCCCAGTCAATGGTTATAGAGGATAGGTTTTCATATACATGTGTTAAGGCTGTTTCCTCCAATGGTACTATTGTGAAGGCACCTTTCATCTGCCAGTATCTCCTCATAACTAGATCGTATACGCTGAGATTTTCACCAGTTAACTTATCTTTCACCTGTATGCTCTTTAAGATATCGATGTACTTTGGATTTATCATTACTATACTGCCATCAGGAGCGATATCGGCGCCTAGATCCACCGCGCCAGAGCTCAACAGATACCAGTAGTCAACCTTATCCAAGTTATCCGGCCTATATATCCCAGCCTTTATCTTGGCTAGTATGTCAGCATATATTATTTCCCACCTAACGATCTGACCACTCACAACATAGTTGGGCCCGTACTTCAACATGGGGCCGTAGTGACTGAAGACGTATACACCATTTGCCTCACCATACTCTACAATAGCCGTAGAGTCCTCTGTGAATGCAAGCACGTCCACATTGTACTGCGTCTTCAACGTGTCCGCAGCCTGCCTAGCCTTTGTAGGATCATACCATGCACCTATCTCTATCACATGCACTTTGATATCCTTACCCAGTGCATCACCTACTTCCTTGGCACCTATAGCAAACGCGTTTAGGTGTCTCACAACCTCAGGTATCAAATACGCCGCGACATAACCTACCTGGCCTGTTCTAGTAAGGGCGCCTGCCATTAATCCATTTAAGTAGTAGACCTGATATAGGTCTGCGAAGTAGGTACCTACATTGGGGGCCCTCTTATACCCGGAGCAGTGGAAGAACATTACATTCGGATACTTCCTAGCGGCTTCGATGGTCTTATCCATGAATTCGAAGGATGTCGTGAAGATCACCGTGTACCCGTTGGCAACTAATCTATCTATTGTTCCAAGCAACTGATCCTCTGAAACGGATTCAACATATGTTGTCTCAAGCCAACCACTGTATAATGTCTCTACGTATTTCCTGCCTATGTCATGCATGTAGGACCATCCAGCATCCCCAACCGGTCCAACATAGATCCATGCAGCCTTTATCCTATCTGGTGGTGTATATTGTTTTTGAACCTGTGCTGGAGCCGTGGATTGCCCTATGAAGAATCCTGCTGCACCAGCTATTATTATTAGGATTACGAAGACCGCGATCAGGATATTTGTCTTCATAGTATCCCCTTACCTTATACATATATTACTCGTAGATACTAGTATATAAAAATTTCTATTATATAAAATTTATGTAATAAATTCTCCCACTTGGAAGGGTTATTTATGTGAAAGTTGGTAGATAAGCTAATAAATGTTCAATTAATTAATTAATCATACCATAGTACGTGAGGCACGCTTCAATGAATCCAACCATAGTATTCTGGACAATAATACTAGGCTTAGCCCCTGTGAGCGAGGTACGTGGCGCCATACCGTTTTTCTTGGTGGCCTCCAAGGGAGATATCTACTCGCTAGTGTATGGTTTTCTAATAGCTACTCTATCAAACATGTGTATTCCATTCATAGCATTCCCATTGTTCGACCTACTTGATAACCTGGTTAAAAAACCGTGGATACCCTTACTTGTTAAGAGAGCATACGGGTACTTGAGGAAACTTGGGGAAAGGAAAGCCCTCAGCATTAAGAGGAGCTCCTATATTGCACTAATGGTTTTCGTTGCTATACCGCTTCCAGCAACAGGTGCTTGGACAGGTAGTTTAGTGGCATATATACTTGGGCTTGATAGAAGAAGATCCATTATAGCCATTAACACCGGTGTCCTAGTGGCCTCAGTAATAGTCTTTGCAGCCGCCTATCTAGGGATTGAATTATTAAGGCGGATCTTCATGCTTTAAATAACTATATAAATCGTATACGTAAATAGGTAGAACAATATTATTAACTCCTTTAAATAATTGTAGTTAGATAAGGAGGTGAACAATGATGAGTTATAGTATAGCTGGGAAGGAGCTCAGACTTAAGAGATTGCTACCTAGTGGAAGAGGAGTAGTATTCGCATTCGACCACGGTGTTGAACACGGGCCCAGCGACTTTCCCCGCGAATACATCAATCCAAGGACAATAATAGGTAAAATCATTGAGGCAGGTGTGGATGCTGTAATGATGCTCCCGGCAACAGCGTTCATGACTAGGGATCTATGGATTGGGAAAACCAGTCTAATAGTCAAGATAACCAGTAAAACCAATCTAAGGCCGGAGAATGAGAGACTACTTCAAAGTATTTTTGGATACGTGGAAGACGCTGTGGCACTAGGAGCTGAAGCAGTTGCCGCCACAGTGTACTGGGGCAGTCAATACGAGGACGCCATGCTGAGGCAATGGTTCGAAGTAAAGAGGCTTGCCGAGAAATACGGCTACCCCAGTCTCCAGCTGTCTTATCCAAGGGGGCCAGCGATAAAGAACATGTATGATGTCGAAATAGTCAAATACGGTGTGAGAGCTGCTATCGAGAGCGGGGCAGACTTAATCAAGACGTACTACACGGGTAGCCTGGAGTCATTTAGAGAAGTAGTTGAGGCTGCATCAGGTATACCAGTATTAATGAGCGGTGGAGCTGTCAGGGAGAGATTCATAGACTTCCTCAGAGATGTTGAAAACGTTATAAGAGCCGGTGGTAGAGGAGTAGTAGTTGGAAGAAACGTTTTCAGGCATAAGAACCCAGGCGGTGCCATAAGAGCGATAATGAAGGTCGTACACGAGGAAATACCGCCCGAAGAAGCTATCAAATACGCTGAGTAAGGGAGTATAGAAACATGGTGGTTCATGGTGAATAAAAGTATCGATGTAGTGACAGTAGGACACGCACTAGTCGACATACGGATAGTTGTGAACGAGTTCCCAACGATAGACTTGGAGAGCAAGGTGTTAAATCAGTCATGGGGTTCCGGAGGCTCGGCGGTAAATGTGGCTATAGGTGTGAGAAGGCTGGGCATGAAGTCCTCCCTGATAGCTAGGGTAGGCTTCGACAGCTTCGGTAGGATAATCGTCGATGAATTACTCAGGGAGGGAGTCGACATAAGTGGGCTTAGAATAGGTTTCACGCAGACGGGCTTTACTATAGTCGCTATAAATAATAGAGGGGAAATCATGATGTACGGGTATAAGGGGGCAGCGGAAGAACTAGTGCCAGACGACATCAGTGAATACGCTATATCAAGAGCTAGATGGATGCATATAGCTAGCCTTAGGCTAGATACCACCATAAGGGCTATTGAGCTAGCTAGGAAACATGGTCTAACAATTTCATGGGATCCTGGCAGGGTACTTGCTTCACAGGGACTTAGCAACTTAAAGGATGTAGTGGCTAATGTAGACTACATCATGCTTAACGAGAAGGAGGCGAGATTAATGACGGGAATAGACGACTATAGAGAAGCTGCTAAGGTGATAGCTAATGAAACCAGTGCAGTAATATTATTGAAGAGGGGGAGTGAAGGAGTATATGTCCTCTCAAAAGAATACACTGGTGAAATACCTGCTTATCTCGTGGAAAACGTTATAGACACCACCGGGGCAGGTGATGCTTTTGCTTCTGGCTTCATAACAGGAATACTACGTGGATACATGTTAAGAAAAGCCGTTCAATATGGTAACGCTGTCGCCGCATTGAAGATAAAGAAACTGGGATCGCACCAAGTCCCTCAGCACGATGAAGTAGTAGAGTTCATATGGGAGAGAGAGCAGGGTTAACACTACTATTGATTCTAAGATACTGGTACCATATTAGTTTTCCTATTAACGTGTTCATCAAGTAATGCTTAATATGGAGAACACTTCAATATCTTAGTTCAAGAACCCGGGGTGTAAAGATATTGTATGTAAGAGAATTGAAGTGTAGTAGGTGTGGTAGAAGACTACTTCTAAGCGAGAAACCATTGACATGCCCCAGCAAGGATCTGGGTAGGCTAGATATAGTGTATGACTATGAAGCGATAGCTGAGAGCATTAATAGAGATATTCTCTCACAAAGATCATTCAACATGTGGAGATACATGGAATTCCTCCCAGTGCCAAGCAGAGACTATATTATCTCACTTGGTGAAGGGGGTACCCCCCTACTAAAGGCGAGGAGACTTGGAGAGAAGTTGGGCCTGAGAAACCTGTATCTTAAGGATGAAACAAGGAACCCAACTGGGAGCTTTAAGGATAGAGCAATGAGCGTGTCTGTGTCCATGGCCGTGTACTTCGGCTTCTAGAA
>NZ_JBMFMW010000077.1:0-5467 GCF_049970475.1 Desulfurococcus sp. | reverse complement strand
CTTTATCTCTTAAACAACATCCTCTAAGTATTAAGAGGTCGAGGAGGTTTTAAAACCTGCCTTAGACGCCTCTCTCGTTTACCGTTTGTCCCTAGAGGGTTATTCTATGTATTTTAGGGCTGTTTACGCTTGCCTCTAGGGGCTTCCGCCTCGCCCATAGGGATAAGCAAATCCCTATGGGTTCATGGGTGATCATCGAGTCCAACGCTGCGGGGTTCTCGTCTGTGGATAGATACCTCATTGTACTACGGTTCATCGCCAATAGAAAATTCAAAAGCATTTAAATAAATCCATGAGTTAAACGCATGTCCGCCCTGGATTCCACCATGTATTTATTCCATAACATGTAATTACTGAAACAAGGTGGTATACATGTCGATAGAGGTTGTACCTGGGTTATACTGTGAGGAAGAATACGTTGTCGAAGAAGCACATACAGCTAAACATGTTGGAAGCGGCGACGTCCAGGTTTTATCAACTCCTAGCATGATAGCCTTCATGGAGAAAACGGCGTTGAAATGCGTGGAGAAACACCTGCCCCAGGAATACACGACTGTGGGGACCATGGTTAACATCAGACATTTAAACCCGGCACCAAAGGGGGCTAAAGTAAAAGTATCCGCTAAGCTCATTACTGTAGAGGGTAAACGTTTACTCTTCGAGGTTAAAGCCTACTGGGGAACAATAACACTAGGCGAGGGAACACATGAAAGATTCATCGTGAATAGGGAAAGATTCATCGAGAAAGTGAGATCACTGATTAATCAGCAACAATAATTTTTAATTAATGGGGCCGCCGGGATTTGAACCCGGGACCACCGGCGCTCCGGGAGTCCTGGGCCACGGGGGTACTCCCCCCAGGCCGGCATCCTAGCCAGGCTAGACGACGGCCCCATTCACCGTATATCCATATAAATCATATGGGTTGCCTTATATAGTTAATCGTCCACCATATAGCTCACTTTTCAATTCTGATATATCAGTGCCAGTGATCTTGAGAATGAATTCCATTAATATAGAGTTAACCCTTAGTGTTCCCCCTAGCGTATTTGAGGTTTAAAGGGTACAGATATATGGTCGGTAAACGACGGCATCAAGAACTTCCTGCTCTCTAAAGGTTTTAGACCAATATGGTATCTGCCTGGATTAAAAAAGATTATTTATGCAAGAGAAATCTCGAACATGTCTTTCTATGTATGTATATAAGGATTACTCCTGCTATTTTTCTCTAGGTGTTTCATGATGAGTGCTGATAAGAGCTGGCATAGTCGAGATATTAATAGTGTTGTGAAAGAGCTTGAAACAGATTTAACAAATGGATTGAGCAGCTCAGAGGCATTGGAAAGGCTTGCTAGATACGGTGCCAACATGATACCGGTTAAGAAGAAATCCGTGTTTAAAATGTTTCTCTCACAATTCACTAACTTCCTGATATTGATACTCATCATGGGCGCGGTCATATCCATGGCTCTTGGAGAACTACTCGACTCAATAGCAATAATCGCTATAGTTATCTTGATGGGCTTCATGGGATTCATCCAGGAGTACAGGTCTGAAAAGACATTGGAAGCACTAAAGAAGCTTGTAACACCCATAGCTAGAGTACTCAGAGACGGTGAAGTCAATGAGGTGGAGTCGACCGGTATAGTACCAGGCGATGTAATCCTGCTTCGCGAAGGGGACATCGTTCCAGCTGACGCTAGACTCGTGGAGGCTGAGATGCTGGAGATCGATGAATCCCCATTAACAGGAGAGTCAGTGCCTGTCGAGAAAGACCCTGATGAAATACTTCAGCCAGATACACCAGTAAGCGATAGAGTAAACATGGTCTTCATGGGTACCCATGTTGTTAAGGGGCGCGGTAAAGCAGTCGTAGTAGCGACCGGGGCTTCTACAGAGCTGGGTAAGATAGCTGCCCAACTAACCAGTAGTGAAGAGGAGAAGACACCCCTAGAGGAGGAGCTGGACTACTTCGGTAAGAGAATAGGGGTAGCGCTCCTACTGATATCACTCATAGTCTTCGCGGTAATGGTGTTCAAGGAAGAGGCCTCCCTGCTCGAAGCATTCATGCTGGCTGTCTCACTAGCTGTTGCAGCAATACCTGAGGGACTTCCAGCAATAGCTACAGCTGTTTTAGCAATTGGGGCCAGGAAGATGGCTGAGAAGAAGGCATTAGTTAGGAGGCTTGCAGCCGTGGAAACCCTAGGCTCCGTTAACGTGATATTATCGGATAAAACAGGGACTATAACAAAGGGCGAGATGACAGTTAAGAAGCTGATGGCTGCAGGTGTAGAGTACGAGGTTGAAGGCGTTGGATACGAGCCCCGTGGAGAAGTGAAGCCTCTGAACGGCGGTAGCAATAAACCCATTTTCCTAGCCAAGCTACTAGCAGCCCATATCTCCCCCGATGTATCACTAACCATGGAAAATAATACATGGGTTATCAAAGGATCACCAACCGAGGGTGCTGCACTGGTTTTAGCATATAAAGTACTCGGCGAGAAAGGCGTTAGAGAAGCCGTTGGGGAGTTTCCCATTGTTAAAACAATTCCATTCGACAGGTTTAGGAAGAGAAAGACAACGATACATAGGTTTAACAATAAATACATTGCCATATCCTCAGGGGCCCCGGACCTCCTTTTAGAGGTATCCAGGAGTATCGCTGTGGGGAATGATGAGGAATTACTCACTGAGGAACGTAGAAAAGAGTTATTAAAGTATATTGAGAGCATGGCTTCAAATGGGTTTAGAACATATGGTGTAGCCATCAGGGTACTGGATAACATAGATCTAGAGAATGCTGAGCCAGGCGATATCGAGAGGGATATGGTATTCTACTCTATTATGGGGATAATAGACTCACCGAGAGAGGGCGTTAGGGAAGCCGTTGAAACAGCTAGGAAAGCTGGTATAAAAGTGATAATGGTTACAGGAGACCACAAGCTTACAGCCATGGCTGTTGGTAGAATGATAGGGCTTAACGCCTCAGATGATGAGGTCTTGGAGGGTAAGACATTGGACTCAATGAGTGATGAAGAGTTGTTAAAAGTAGTTGATAAGATCAAGATCTTCGCGAGAGTGACACCAGAGCATAAGGCGAGGATAGCGAGGCTTCTAAAGGCCAAGGGCTATAGAATAGCGATGACTGGGGACGGCGTCAATGATGCACCGGCCCTGAAAATAGCTGATATAGGTGTAGCCATGGGTATCAGGGGTACAGAGGTAGCTAAGGAGGCATCACAAATGATACTACTCGATGATAGCTTTGTAACGATAATCGATGCTATAAAGGAGGGTAGAGTAATATATGAGAATATAAAGAAAACCATAAACTACCTCCTCTCATGCAACATGGGCGAGATAGCAGTCGTGTTCGGTGCATCGTTAGCCGGGATGCCACCGCCGTTAGAACCCATACACCTGCTCTGGATAAATGTCACAACGGATGCTTTCCCAGCTATAGCGCTGGGTATGGAACCCCCTGAACCAGGCATACTTGAGAAACCACCTAGGAGTAGCAAGGATAGGCTTATAACTATGAGGAAGATGCTGTACTATGTAGTAATGGGCTCACTATTAGGTGGTCTCGCCCTGTTGTTATACAGCATCTTCGAGCCAACCTCTAGAATCCTTGCTGAAACAGTAGTGTTTACAACCATAGCAATATCAGAGTTTGGGCGTGCACTAGTATCAAGAAGCGAGAATCTGAATATATGGAAACTTAAACCTAATAAATGGTTGGCGCCAGCACTACTAGCTTCGCTAGTGCTACAGTTAATCGTAGTATACACGCCTCTCAACAGATTCTTCAACACTGTTCCGCTAACCCTTGAAGCATGGATGTATATAGCAATTGTTCCATTGGTAATATTCATTACTGATGAAGTAAGAAAACTGCTGGGAATAAAGCTGTCACCAACATAGCTATCAGCTTAATCCCATGTTTTTCGGAAATAGTTCTCTTATCTTCCACTGACGACTATGACGCATTACCCCTAAACCACTAGTTTATCAACCAATGGTTTCAATCAAAATAATTTATACTGGTTAAATCTCAATGAAACAAGTTAAAACACGATTGAAACTCTCATGTTTTAAAGCATGAAGGAATTGTTTATTATAAGTAGCTATATCTCTAGGTTGAAATATCTTCTAACAACCAACCCTATGAAGAATGTTATAAATGTAGCGAACTACCCACTCGGAAAAGAAAACAGGGAGAAACCGAGAAAACTACACGAAAAGAAAGTATATGCAGTAATAGTAGTAGAAGAATAACATCAACCAAATAAACCAACTATGTAGCTAAAGGATTCAGGGTGTATTCGTTATTTTTTAATTAATCTCTAAATATCCTTAATTGATTACTTCACCCCTCACACCGTTCCGACCTTCCAAAGGACAAGGGTTCTTGGGTGGTTCATCGGTTCCTCTGCCTGTTCGGGTTTACAAGGTGCTACAGGAGTATCTCCTCAAAGCGCCTTGTAAACCATTTAAGAGGCTACTCATGCTACTTAGGAGTACCTCTGTTATAGCTATGTTCATCGTTATAGGTTGTATGAATATACTCAACACTGACTTTATCAATCGAGGAATGTAAGACCAGATAGCCCTAGGTAGATGCGTTAATACTGGTCTGTGCAAAGATTAATTTAGGATATGCCGGTAGTCTCAGTGATGGAGGAGGATGGCATACATGTACGTGGTTAAGCTAGTATCATTCGACCTATGGGATACCCTTATATTTGATGAGGGTGTGGAACCCGAATCATACACTTTGAAAAGGCTTGAGGCTATCTGGAAAAGTATTCCAAGCGATAAAAAACCAGGGTTTAACAATGTACTCGAGGCATACAGGGTTGTTAAACATGCCAAGGGGTTTATCAAGCCAGAGGACTTCGTCAAGGCTATCCTACTTGTACTCGGACTTGATATAGGTTGGCAAGCAATGAGACAGGCTATTGATGCATACGAGGAGGCCTCTGGAAGCTACATGCCTCGAGTAGACCCGGATGCCAGGGATGTATTGAAGACCTTGAAGGAGAATGGGTTGAAAACAATGATTGTAAGCGATACCAGTTTCTCTGGGTCATCGGTTAAGAAGATGCTCTCTAATGTAGGGCTAGGTGAATACGTGGATCTGGTTATCACGTCAGCTGATACAGGGTTCTTAAAGCCCAATCCCAGGATATTTAAAGTAGGTCTTGAGAAGCTTGCTGTAAACCCTTGGGAGGCCATACATGTCGGGGATTCCTGTAGCAGGGACGTCATAGGTGCATTGCTCACTGGTTTGAGACCCGTGTTGCTGGCTAGACGGATGGAATCGGTTGAAAATTGTGGGAAGACCGGGGTCACTGTGATTAGTAGATTAAAAGAGTTAATGGATTTAATAGGTTTTAAGCTCTGACCTCCTCCCCACCCTAAGGGCGAGGTTTTAAACTGTAACTAATGTGATTCGGCCCTATTT
>NZ_JBMFMW010000076.1:0-5508 GCF_049970475.1 Desulfurococcus sp. | reverse complement strand
CGTGCTCAGCCAACACATACTTGAGATCCTCGAGAAGAACCCTGGTCTACTGGATTTTGGGAGGCATGTCTTCCCCTATTTGATTGAAAATGGATACAAGGTTAAAGGCTATATTTTGAAGCATAATGTGTACTGGAATGATGTTGGTAGACTGGAAACATATAGGAACGTGGCATGGGATCTCCTCGATGGTGAAATAGCTGGTTTTGAACCGGGAGCACCAAAGATCTCGCCCGGCATCTATATGCATGAATCCTCCCTGGTGAAGGGTGAGGTACATCCTCCAGTCTATATAGGTAGGAATGTCGTTATAGAGGATGATACGGTCATCGGACCCTACGTCATACTAGAGGATAACGTGAAAGTGGAACATGGATCTATTATACGGGAAAGCATCATATGGCATAACACTATAATTAGAAGGGGGTCGAAAATATATGATACAATAATAATGAACAATGTAGAGGTAGCCGAAAACACGAGAATGATGGCCTCAGTGATCGGCACGGGCAACCATGTAAGAGGGGATATTTCTAAGAAAAACATAGAGCCAGTAGAGGTGACGCCGCCTTATGCTTAAATACGTTGATGGAAGAATAACAGGAGAACCACTAGTCGATATCAAGCTAGATGATGTTGTCATGCTTGGAGCGGTATTTGGCTCGTTACTCGGTAAGAGATCACTGGTTGTAAGTGGAAGAGATGTCAGGCCTGTCTCCAGGATGTTTAAGAGGGCTTTAACGGCTGGACTAATGAGTGTTGGATGCGATATAATGGATTTCCACGAGGCTGTAAGCGGCGAGATCTCCTTCAGCATGAAGAGATTTGGAGCGAAAGGGGGTTTCAATATACATTTAAATCCTAGGAAACCCGGCTACATAACTATAAGACTCTATAAGGCTCCGGGTTACGAATTAGTTGGAAAAGAGATAATCGACATAATAGCACTAACACAGGGTAAAACCGAGGGTCAAGGGGTAGGTGAAATCGGATGGGTTAACTATGCCGAGTACATGCATGAACTATACACCTCAGCATTGATCAGCTTCATCAAGTCCGATGAGATCTCGGCCGCAGGATTAAAGATTGTAGCAAGCCACGGATACGGTGCATCAGGAGAGATACTTGGAAGGCTCTTCTCACTACTAGAACTCGAGCACACATTGATGAGTAGTGGTAGGGGAAACATAGAAACATATCCATATATAAAAGAGATGAGTAAGATTGCGGCATCCACGAAGGCTTTAAAGTCTGATCTAGGCGTGGTATTCAATATAGATGCATCCGCGCTGGCTGTCTATATCAAGGATATAGGGTTCCTGCTACCTGAGGAGGTGCTTCTAGCAATATTAACCAGGTATCCAGTAAACAGTAATGTAGTTGTCGACACGTATGTCTTACCGGGAATAGTAGAATACATGATTAATAAGGGTTACCAGGTTAAAGTAGTTGAGAATGAAGAAAAGCTCATAGAAGTTGTTAGAAGAGAGAGGCCTGTTTTAGCATTGAATAGCAGAGGAGACTTTATAACTCCGTTGTTCAGCCTAGGGTATGATGCATTAATAGCATTCATGCAATTACTCGAGGCCTTCAGCATTCAAAGAAAGGAGGTATATGAGGAAGTAGCTAATGTTAGGAACCTCCTGTCCCACTCTCTAAAAGACGGGAAAGATGTATCAACTGCATGTAACAACAATCCTGAATGTATTAAGACATTATGGGGGTATAGAATACCCGGGGATAAAGTAATACGTGCATACATCTATAGCCCGGAGATGGATTCGTATATAGAGTTCGTAGAGCAGTTGAGAAACCCGTAAATGTTATCAATAACTTAATCAATAGCGAATATAATATATTCGAATAGGTAATGCAAGCAACTAGATAAAATCAAGTAGCTAAATTATTATTGTTGTGCATGGGGAAGGTTTAATGGATAACTATATATATGCAGAGATAAGGTTGGCTGGATACAATGCTAGCAACCCGATACTGGTTGAGAGCAAGGTTGAGATCAGTAATGGTGAGGCTGGTTTAATCGCAGGGCCCTCCGGCTCTGGTAAAACAGTATTCCTCCTCAGCATAACCGGGGTACTCAAACACTTCTTTAACGGTGTGGTTGAAGGCCGTGTAGACATAGGTGGATTAAACCCATTGAGTTACAATGACTATATTAGCTTACCGGGGAAACTTGGCTTCCTGATGCAGGATCCTGAGAGACAAATCATCTACCCCACCCCGCTTGATGAAGTAGTGGCACTGCTGGAGGCCCGGGGATACAGCTATGAGGAGGCTCGCAGGAAAGCATCCAATATTCTAGAATCCATGGGGTTACTGGATAAGGCTAATGAACACGTGGAGAATCTATCAGGAGGTGAGAAGAAACGCTTAGCAATAACCCTTTCAATAGTACATGACCCCGGGATAATACTACTTGATGAGCCCTCAGCCAGCCTGGACCCTGAGGGAATAAATTTCATTAGAAAACTCATCATAGAGAGGAAGAATAAGGGCTGTTCCATACTCCTCACCGAGCATAAGAAAGGTTATTTCATAGATGTCATCGATAAAAACTATTTGTTAATTAAGCAGAGAATAATACCGCTCAACGAGATAGATGTATTAGACTATGAGAAACCACCACCCTGTAAAAATGGTGGCGCATTAGCTGGCGAAGTAATCCTGGAGACACGTGGACTGGATATAGGGTACGGTAAACCCTTAGTGAGGAACATCAACATCTACGTGAGGCGGGGAGAGGTGGTGGCTTTAGTTGGACCCAATGGATCGGGCAAGTCAACTCTCCTTAAAACACTAGCAGGTTTCCTCAAGCCTTTGGGTGGAGAGATAGTGAAACGAAATATAAGAATGTTCTATAAGCCACAGAACCCTGATCTCGTGTTTATTCATAGTAGTGTTGAGAAGGAGGTGAGGGATGTGGCACGTAGAACAGGTTTAATGACTGAGAACATCATCTCCATGTTTCCATGGTTCCAAAGCGTGAAAAACCTGCATCCACTCCGCCTGAGCCATGGCCAGAGACGATGGTTATCACTGCTTATATCATATGCATATGGTAAAGATCTCCTCCTCCTCGATGAGCCAACTACAGGGCTTGATTACACACTGTATAATAACCTGGTTAAAACCATTAGCGAGTTAAGGAGGAATCGCTCAATGATAATAAGCACGCATGATCCACGGCTCCTCGCTGATGTAGCTGATAGAGTGTATGTTGTAAGGAATAACTATGTCGTGGAGGAGGAGAAATGCCGCGTTGTCGAATCAATGTATAGGGAAATAGGTGTTACCCCTTGATGAAGCCGCATGTATACTCAACATTCATCTACGCTACAATAATAACCCTCATGGCATTCATAATTAGAAACCCCAAATGGCTTATCATGTCATCGGTAATCAGCATCGTTATCTGCCTCATATATGGTGGTAGGAGAGTCCTCTACCTAATCCTATTGGTCTCAATTGGGTTAATCGGCGTATTCGTGAACGCATTGTTCTTCGCGAACACAGGAAAGGTTGTTGTGGAGACCGGCCCAATAATTATTAGAAAACATGCACTGGAGGAATTCATGGTGGTTGTACTGAGACTACTACTAATAGCTAGCGGGGGAGGCGTCTTAGCATTAACCCATAGTAGTAGCGAGATCGCTAGAGGGTTAGCAAGGGAACTCGGGCTCCCATATTACATAGTATTACCGATATTCTACGCCCTCAGATCCCTACCATTGATAAAGCAGGACCTGGATGAGATATTATTCATGCGTAAGCAAAGGGGGTATGGAAGAATCCCCATATCTCCCGGCAGTATATCCTCCATAATAACGCCGTTGCTCTCAATAAGCTATCAACGAGCTGTATGGGGAGGCATAAGCGCCGAGTTGAAGGGTTTGAGGGGTTCAACCATATACAGGCATATCGAAGTAAATATCCTGGATATACTTCTACTCATCTTACTCATGATTTACATCATGGCGGCATTTATTCCCGGGTAGATTTACACAGCGCCTGTGTCAAGCATGCTAGTTTGAACACTTAATCCGTGAAACCCCTTAACTGTTTCACTAAGCGAGTCGGGTTCGGCTCTTCTTCATCATTTCCTCAGGTTCGCGGTTCCTCCCCATCGCTTCAGTATCAATGGTTCTAGAGCATAATATAGTTTGTCATGGAACACATGTCTATCCAGCTCTCTAGCCCGGTTAATGCTTCTCTTACTTAGATATGCCCATAGCCTCTCATTCTCGAGCAGTGTCTTTACCTGAATAAAGGCCTCATCGATGTTTCCATATGGTGCTGCAATATTCCTATTGCCCAAAGCTATATCCACCCAGCTACCTGAGTCTATCGGTATCACAACGGGTGTCCCAGCTGCCATTGCTTCGACGATCGATATTCCAAAGTGTTCTCTAGGTGTTGGATGCATGTATACCATGGCTTTTCTATACAAGTCCACTAACTCCGTTCTCGAGATATTTACTTTGAACTCGACTATATCATCTATTCCCTTCTTAAATGCTTTTTCACGGAGTTCATCGTAGTAATCTCTATTATATTTAGAGAGTGCCCCAGCGATGACGAAGCGTGGTTTATTTTTCTCTCTACTGAATTTCCTAGCCACGTAGAGGACGTTCTCGACATGCTTCTCTGGACTTATACGTGTGACACTTAAGACTATGTACTCTCTCTCATTCCTTACTAACAAGGGCTCGCTCACTATGTCATCTATATTCACTGGCGGAGTGATCACATATGGGTCAATATTATAATATTTCTTGAAGAATGATGCTGTAAAACTAGAGTTAGCTATGTATATCTTAATCTTCTTCATCATAAATGGGAAGATCACCGAGTTTAATAGTGAATATGTTTTCCCAACTAGATTAAATATACCGTTTAAGCCAGGATAGTAGATATCATGGTTGAGAAACGATGGGTAATGTAGGTAGAGTACGTCGCTGTGCCCGGACAATATATCGCCACTGGTATTTATGGTGAGTAAGGGATCCCCCTCTGGATCACCTATCCCAATTAATCTTAGTTCGGGGTGTTTTAAACCATAGTGATCCGCTAGCTCCCTCAGCTTAGATGGGGTGTTTAGTGTCACGGAGTCTATATATACTGGAAAACCCCTCTCCGTAAAAGCTATAGCTGTTTCTAGTGTAACGTACTCGGAGCCGCCGGGACCCATTAGGTATGTATTGAACATGTGATGCCTTATTAGAATATAAGTCATTAAGTACTCGTTCCCCCACTACACTTGTTTAATTGCTCCAATGGATTCGCGCTTGGCATGACTATGGCACAGTACCCCGCCTCGATCAAGGCATTCCTAAGGCTCCAAGCATCTCCTTCCCTTGAAGCATCAATAACCACGAGCTTTGGCTCACCTCTTCTAACATATTCCACCAAGTCATCGAAATCCGCGTGATCACTCAACGCTACCAGGTACGTGTAGTCGTCTATTCTTCTAAAGGGCTTGTTAAACTCCCA
>NZ_JBMFMW010000075.1:0-5524 GCF_049970475.1 Desulfurococcus sp. | reverse complement strand
GAAAATGTTAAGGGTGAATTGGAATGGATGGGTTTTTCAGCAACTTAGAGTCATGGGTGAAAAGGCAGAACATGGTAAAAGAGATGTTTGAGAAGGCTGAGCAGAATTATAAGGAGCTGGATAGACTGGCGTTGATCACTCTTTCCAGGCTAGCTTTCCAACATATGGGGAAGACTATTGAGGCATTCGACCAGTGGTTAAAAGATCCCATGATAACCAGCCATATGCCTAGGGAGATGCTGGTTGAACTATGGTCTAAGCTAAGGATTATACTCTACGAGTTAATAGAGCTAGATATCGAGCACACCAGCAAGTTCAGTGAGCATCTAAGAAAACTAGCTGAGGAAAACGCGCTGAATCCATTATTTGCATTCGAGAAAGAGGAAAAAGAAACTAGGAGAGGCGTTTCTCCAACCATATAATTGTGTTACAGTCTTCTCTTGGTTTTTACATCTACCTCGACATCGAGGGGTTGTATCTTAGGCTTTAAATCACTGAATAACTTCTTAATGGTTTCAGCGTCACCGCCCACTATATTTAAATGCGCCTCCAGGAACTCCTTGCCTGCACTAGATATGATCAGCTTCTTATTCGCCCCTACTTCCACGAAACCCAGATACTTTAACATCGTCAACTCGTTCAAGACGTCTCTACTGGTTGGTGACTGAGTTAAAAGGGTAAAGGAGTAGCCTAGATCATATCCATTCTGCTTCATTAAGTATAGGAGGCTCATTAAGGCTTTCTCACTTATTCCATTACTTAGCGATATTATATAGAGTAGTTTAACCGCCCTAGGATCCTTCTCAAGATCGCTTGGCGTCACCACATGTTTTGTTACTATTTTTATCTCCTTACCTTTCTCAGCACTAGTTGATTGTTGACCAGTATCCTTCTCCTTTGGCATGCCTCAAACCACCATAAACGATTATCGCCTCAAATATGTTTTAACTAGTTAAAAAGCAATATAAAGCTGATTTGTTTCCAAAGGACCATTAACTGAGTAGTCAGGTTATTTGTTTCTCAGGACTGGCTCTGAACAAGCTTTTCTCAACCTCTTCAATACTATAGCCATTCATTAGCATAACGACGGCCTTATACCTGAATAATTCAGCTATTTTATCAGTGCTATAATGTGACTGAATAGTGCTTAATAGGCTTGCCACGGCGCTGACATCCATGGGTTTAATATAGGATGCCACAAGCGTGTCAACGGCCTTAAGGGATTTAACTACCTGGTCTATGTATCCTACACTCGAGGACTCCCTAATAATGTATATGTGGAGCACTGCCGAAAAAGCGATTATTACCTCTAGGAATAATATGTCAAGCCTTAACTCGTTGAGGTAGAGGGATAACATAATGTTTAAAACTATATTAGCTACAACACTTAACAAGCCTAGTGTCGAATTGAAATAGAAGATGGACATGCCCAAGATGGAGAAGCCTAGGGATATAATATCCGGGATAACTGGGTCTATCAAAATGAATAAGGCAAATGAAATCGTGGTCATTAATAATGGGAGTGAAAGCTGTATCTTCTCCCTGACATAGGATTTTCTAGTGATATTAATGAACTCAGCCAGCTTTTCCTCGATTTTATCCAGGAAAACATATATTTCTAATTCATCAACCCCTTTATCCAACCCGGATTCAAGCTCTTTCACTAGTGATATGAAGCCGGCATACGTGTTAAAAAGATCTCTTGCAACTATCTGCGGGGTCCTAGTGGAGTTAAGTGCTTTAATCATCTCCTCAATCCTTGAAATACGGTATTCAGGCACCTTGAGATCTCTGAGTCTATTTACAAGAATACTTATCTCCTTTGAAACTGTTTCAAAGACCGGGTTCACTCTGGCTCACTTAGACGTGTTTACTATTTGGGATCAAAATATAGTAGGGGATTAAATAGCTTAATCCACCGGTCAGGATATAAGTCAACTACGAATGAAGGTCCAGCTTCTTAATATGGCTAGTCGGCATTATTATCATAAAGAAAGTATGATAGATACTGCTTTTTCACCTTGTAAACACGGTTTTCGTAGCTAGCCCAATGTAATATATTAGTCCAATAATCAACATTAAAGAACATGTAGTATATATGTGAGGCAAGCAAGGCAAACAAAGGATTGTATAAAGGGTTTACCATTAATGGATAAATGGTTTTATATCGCTATATAATGGAGCGTCCAGTAAGACATGTAGTGATGCTCCAAGAGAACCAGTAGCAATAAAGGAGCCCGCGCATCTTGAGTACTTTATGAATAGGTTTATGCATGCGATTACATTCTTCAATAAAAGAATTCGATAGTAAACCTATATGAAAGCAGGAACAGCATACCGAGGCATACTAGTTCAGCTCTGATTTTATTTTTTATCGTGGAATATAATAACCGTACCTTGGATCATTATTCTATAAGTGATGATGAGGAAGAAAAACGAGGCCTTAGGGGCTGGGGTCTATGAAGACTTCAGCGGCGCTGAGCCACCGCTACCCTAGTTCATCTAAGATAATCATATCCTAGTTCTACTTGGTTATCTGACCTCCTCATCCTGAAGGCTTTCAGTTGTAAAGTAGTGTAACGGGCTCTCGTATCCACCGTAGCCGGTGGTATCGAGGAGTTAATCCATTGATAGTATATGTAGAGAAGAGATGATACCAAGGAAGCTGGTTAAAAATCCCTCTTACATAATTATTTATACTATGATAATCCATACTGCCCCGTAGAGGTTTAACCAGATTAAGTTAGATGATCAGCCAAGGTGGTATGGGATGAGTGGAATACGTGTTGAAGCACCTGTTCGTAGGAGGATAAGTGCGCACAGCCATATCACCGGGTTAGGTTTGGATGAAAAAGGTAGGGCTAAAATAATCGGTGATGGTTTAGTAGGGCAGACGGAGGCTAGGGAGGCTGCCGGCATAGTTGTCAAGATGATTAGGGAGGGGAGAATAGCTGGAAGAGGGATACTGTTGGTGGGGCCACCCGGCACAGGTAAGACAGCCATAGCTGTGGCAATAGCCAGGGAGCTCGGTGAGGAAACACCATTTGTCATAATGAGTGGTAGCGAGATATATAGTACGGAAAAGAAAAAGACCGAAGTACTCATGGAGGCCTTAAGGAAGTCGCTTGGAATAAAGCTCAGGGAGGTTAGAAAAGTCTATGAAGGCGTTGTAAAGGAGTTGAAGATACGTAGAGCGAGACACCCCATGGTGCCCTATCTAACAGTCCCAGTAGAGGCAAGGGTGGTTCTAGCCACGAAGGATGAAGAGTTGACTTTGACAGTGCCTGAGGAAGTAACCCAGCAGCTCCTCGAGATGGGTATACGTAAAGGCGACGTGATATGGATTGATGCTGAAACAGGTAGGGTCCACAGGGTTGGACGCACCAGGGAGGTGGAGGGTGCTAGAACATATGATGTTGAGACTAAGAGGATCGTTGAAATACCCAAGGGGCCTGTGAGGAAGGAAAAGGAAATAGTAAACGTGTTAACCCTGTATGATCTTGACATGATATACGCTGCACAGAGAAGCGTGATCAGCTTCTTCGGGTTAACCTTTGAAAGAGAGATACCTTCAGAAGTAAGGCGTCAAGTAGATGAAACAGTGAAGAAGTGGATCGATGAGAAAAAAGCTGAATTACTCCCCGGTGTACTCTTCATAGATGACGCACATATGCTAGATATAGAATCATTCAGCTTCCTGACAAGAGCTATGGAGAGCGAGTTCGCCCCGATACTTATCCTGGCAACCAATAGAGGCATTGCAAGGATACGGGGTACGGACATAGAGTCGCCTCATGGCATGCCATTGGACTTACTGGATAGATTACTAATAATACCTACACGGCCTTATACACCTGATGAGATCAGGGAGATCATCAAGATACGTGCCAGCGAGGAAGAGATAGCTTTATCTAATGAGGCTCTAGAGAAACTTGTCGAAATAGGTGGTAAGACAAGTCTAAGATACGCTGTGCAACTACTTGAGCCAGCTAGAATAATTGCGGAGGAAAGGGGATCAAGCAGGATAGAGGTCGAAGATGTGGAGAGAGCTAGAAAGCTCTTCATAGATGTATCCATAAGTACCGAGTATCTAAAACAATATGAGAGACTCTTCATGAAGTAAATGAACTGGGGATGATGAGTAATAAATGTATATTGGTGATATTAATAAGGCTAGAGAATGGTTGGAGAAAGCTTTTTCTAAGACCCCCAACCACTTGGATGGCTCGATACTTGGTTCAATGACGACTATGCCGCATGAATTAGGTGTTGAGGCTTTTCTCAGATTTATTCATATAAATGGTAATGATCCCATGGTCTTCCCTATTGTTAAAGAAGCTGAAGAGATCATTGTTAAAGGAATCGGAGGGTTATTTGATGTTGAGCACGGTATGTATACCTCGGGTGGCACAGAATCAAATATCATGGCGCTATATGTTGGTAGAAGAGTGAACAAGGGCAAGGAGAATACAGTGGTTGTGCCGTCAAGCATCCATAGATCCATAGATAAGGCATGCCTTTTAATGGGTTGTAAACTGGTAAAGATACCAGTTGATCCATTGAAACCGGTTGACCCAGCAATCTTGGAGGAGTATATCAGATTATATAAGCCTTTCGCGGTAGTCGTAACAGCTGGCACTACGGAGGCAGGTGTCATTGACCCGGTTAAAGAAGCCGGGGAGTTAGCTGAAAAATATGGTGTCTACCTACACGTCGACGCTGCTTATGGTGGCCTCCTAATACCATTCCTATATAGGAGGGGGTATATTACCGTGGATTTACGGATGTTCCCAGGAGTATCAAGCCTAAGCGTCGACATGCATAAGAATGGATGTGCGCCGATACCCTCGGGTCTTCTCTTCTTCTCCAATCGTGGTTTCCTTGAGCAGGCCTGCTTTGATATGGAGTATATGCCGCTTGGTAAATCATGCGGGCTCCTTGGCACGAGGCCTGGTGGAGCTGTTGTTGCTTCAGCAGCCGTCTTCATGGCAATGGGTATCAAGGGTTATGAGGAGAACGCAGTTAAAATGATGGAGAACTCTTATTACCTGTATAATGGCTTGAAAAATATCCCTGAGCTGGTAGTATTCAAGCCGATCCTACCCATAAATGTGTTTAGGTCCCTGAGATACAGCTATATTGAGCTGTTCAAGGTTTTAGCTGAGAAAGGTGTATACGTGTACAAGTCACCATCTCTACATGCTTTACGAGTGGTCGTAATGCCGCATGTGAGCCGGCAACACCTTGATAAGTTTATTAATATACTTAAATTAATCCATGGAAGTGGTTAATCTTGCTCCCCGGTGAAATATATAAGTCGCTCACAGACAAGGACTTCAAGGTTCTCGCGGCCATCGAAAAAGGGATTTCGAGGGGAATGGAATATGTTGCCCTAGAGACCATAGAGAGGATCAGTGGCCTGCATGAAGGAGAGGTAATCCTAGTACTTGGCAAGCTCCATGAGCTTGGGTTAGTTAGGAGGAAGACTATAGCAGGCTATAAGGCGTATAGGTTGACATATATA
>NZ_JBMFMW010000074.1:0-5749 GCF_049970475.1 Desulfurococcus sp. | reverse complement strand
GATCCACCAGTGGAGCGTCTCGAAGCTGGTGGAGGTACTGGACAACAAGCCCATATACGTCGTCGAGGTGTCGGAGGCGTACTCCTCCTCGAGGGATCCCTTCAGTGGAGAGCCCATTGAAAATTACACCCCCTCTGTGATCCGCGTTGCGGTGAGAGGGAGGAGGGTGAGGGTGGCAAAGGTCGCCCTGAGGCTGGCCAGGCTGGGCAACGGGCTGACCCTAGACAGGGACGTCGTCGGGGCCGTAAACATAGGGTTGAAGCACCTGTCCGCAGATGGGAGCCCCGTGGCGTTGGGCTCGACGGGGCCCCATGAGGTGCGGGTGAAGCTAGTGAACCCGCACCGAGGGCCAACCCCACCCACGGAATTAAAAGTAATTGAAACTAATTAAAAGTACCGTGGGTGGGGAGACGCTACACAGGATCAGGTATTCGGGAGACACCTCATCTTTAATACGGTATTCGGCAAATTCATCATCAATATGGAGCTATTGTTGAAAGGGGTTATTAATGGTTAACATAGAGGCGTGCAAACCTCTCCCCAATGGTGGATGTGAGCGGGTGGAGTATGTTATCAAAGACAGCGTGATTTATTTCGAGGGAGAGCACCCTCTTATATTATTCAAGCATGACCCGGATACAAGAGTGTTCTGTGAGGGTTATTTCATGCAGGTGTTTACCTGGGTGAGTGAGAAATACACTATATGGGGGGTTAAACCAGGGGGTAAATGTGTTATTGCTTCAGGTGGTGTTTTAGAGGATCACGGCAACTACTATGTATATCTCAAGGAACCAGGTAAGATACAGAGGGTAAAGCCCACCGGTCTTAGCGAGTTTCTAATACTAGTATTGAAAACCAAAGATTATATCCCGCTATTGGTAGAGGATGCCAGCATAGCCTCCACACTTATCAATGCTGTTCATATATTTAGCGATGAATTAAACAGGGGAAAGATACTATTGCTACTAGGAAATAATATTCTTAATATTCATTGATTCGGGGTGTAAGTATTGTTAATCGACATGCATATTCACTGCCATGAATTAAGCCCTGATACGATAAAGGAGTATCTTGGGAGATACAAGTTGGTGTGCGTCTCAGACGATCCATTGTCGAGTATGAAGACTATGAGACTTGCTGAAGCATACCCCGATATAACGCCCTGTGTCGGTATTCATCCATGGAGCATTAGGGAGTATAGTATCAATGATTTAAAGAACATATTAAATACAGCAGTGGAAAACAATATCAAATGCCTGGGGGAGATAGGGCTTGATAAACGTTTCACACCGGAAACCTTTAATAAGCAGTTGGAGTTCTTAAGGGAAGCCGTGGTTTACGCCAGAGAGTATGGTTTAATACTCAATATACACGCAGCTGGTGCTTGGAAGGAAGTATTCGATGAAGTATATAGAGGAGGTATTGAAAAGGCATTCTTTCACTGGTACACCGGTCCCCAGGACCTACTGAGTAGCATAGTTGAAGCAGGCTACTATGTAGGATTAAACCCTGCGTGGAGGATCCAGGTTAAACATAGGGAGATTATTGCACGGGTACCAGTGGAAAATGTATTAACAGAGAGCGATGCCCCATATGAGTACCATGGTTTGAAACTAATGCCCGATCTAATACCGGGCTCAATAGAGTATTTAGCGTCTATAACAGGTAGTAGTGTTGGAGAGATAGAGGAGAAAATATGGAGGAACTACTTAAAAATCATTGGGTCTAAGTAGAGGCGGATGCTTCATCCTTGAATACCACTAATACGAGGTTGCCGTTTATATTACGGGTAATTGTAACCGAGAAATCGAGTGTATTTATACTAGCACTCTTAAAATCGCTTAATCCCAGGCTCCTGAATGCGAGTATCTCCACCCTAGCTAGATCCACCGCTCTATTCAGTAATGTATGAAACTTTCTCTCACTCATTTTAACAGCGTTCGTGCTATAGTCGAGTACTCTGCCATTCTCATCCATCTTTACAAGTATAAAGCTCATTCAACCCCCTATCGGTGGATCAGGGAGGCACCTTTTTTAAAAGAGGGGGCTTATTATTACCCTGTGTTAATAGTGCTCTGTAGTTCCTCGAGTACTTTATAAAGGTTTTTCATGAACCCATCTATTCTATCCTTAAGTAATCTATTGTTATCTATGCATGTATTTAACTCCTTATTCTTCGCTTCCAGCTCGTTTTGAAGCCTATTAACCTCTTCTTTGAGTGCTTGTACCTCATTCTCCCTATGCTTCAACAACTCTGTTAACTCATTGACCCTGGCCTCGAGCTGTTTGTTTTTCTCCCTTTGTTTCTCAATTTCCTCCTTAAGCACCTTGATTTGGTCTTCAAAGCCTGCAGCAGGGGCCTTGATGAATGGTATGAGTAGCTTTAACTCCCCTTTCTTGAGTTTCTCGTATGTTTCATGGATTAGTTTACCAGCCTTTGTCTTCATGTTTAAATGGCTCCTTATAGTGGTCTCGCTTCTTCCTAGTTCCTCAGCTATCTGGCTGACGGGTAATCCAGCCTTCATTCTGGCATATGCTCCAGCCGCCACCGCCAGGCTGTCAACCCATGTAGACCTCTCTACAGGATCATGTATTAATTCAAGGATTTCCGGCCTGTAGAGCGTGCCTATTATCAGGGCCATTTCAAGCTGGCTTATCTCGCGTTTGCCAAGCGGCTTCAAAGGTATGTTTGACAAATCGATTAAGACATCTCCGGATCCACTAGTACCTATATTGGTGGCTTCTCCGGTAGGATTGATTTCACCCATTTTCCCACCATATATTATTACTCTATATATCAGGGTTTAAAATCATCCCTGCTCTTGTGATCGATAATTATTCTTCAGAGAGAATAAATAATATCCGTGATCAGCAATCCTCCAGGAGCAGCATTCACCACTTCATGAGGCCCCGTCTATCAAGGCTTGGAGCTTGTTTATAAGCTTTTTGCTACATAATAATACCTGGAGTTTACGCACCCGAGAACGTAGCTTCAACCTACCTAGCAACCTGAAAGAATTAAAACAACCATAAAACATAAATAATGTTTCAATCCATCTAGCTGTGCGTATTGTCCATGGGGTAATGCGTTATGAGCACATATTTCATTAAGGGGATCCCGGTTAAAGTATTAAATAGCATGGTTGAAGCGTTTAGGCTGAAAGGCTTATGGGCTGAGAGGCATTCCTACAGCCTGAGAATAATGTATAATAATAGATTCGCTGCTTCACTACATCTTTATCCAGGATTCAACGAAGCAGTGCTTAGACTTATCAGCGGGGATCCCCTCATAAACTTGAAGATAAGGAGTATTGTTAAAGAGATAATGAGTATCTACCTACCGGGATATGTGGTTAGAGAAGTCGAAGTCAAGAATGTATTAGACACGTATAATGCTTGAAGACGCCTTTCTAAGCCTGTTCATAACTGCTAACCCGATACCTGTTTCAGGGAATCCCTCCACAAATACTGTTTTACACCCTATATTATCAACATCTCTCAGTATTTTGAAGAGGTTTTTGGCTACTTCATACAGGTTTCTCCTAGAGCCAATGATTAATACGGCTTTCACTTTCTCCAGCTTCTTGTAATAACTACTTGTTTCAATAGATGAAACTATGCATATATCGCTATTAGTGGATACGCTAATATCTCTAGCCGCCTCGATGATTTTATTAGCAATTACGCGGTAATCATTTGTCACAGACTCAACTAGGATCAACTTTGCCTCCGGAGAGTAATGCCTATACTTCATTCCGGGTGCTAGAGCCACCTCCGAGTATTTGAGGCCCCTGGCGAAATCAGGTATAGCTATTTTTCTTCCAAGTACCTTCTCGATCTCCTCCACTGGGTAGGCACCAGGCCTGAGTAAGGTGGGCGGGTCCTCAAGTATATTCACAACCGTTGATTCCACCCCGAAAAACGTCTCTCCTGCATCTATAATCGCATCAATTCTGCCCATGAGATCCCTTATCACATGTTCAGCCGTTACAGGGCTTGGTCTACCGGAGAGATTAGCGCTTGGAGCGGCTATCGGGTAGCCAACCACGTTGATTAACTCAAGAGCTGTTGGATGACCCGGCATTCTTACAGCTATAGTGTCTAATCCTCCTGTAACTATCTTGGGTACCCTGGGGTTTCTCGGTAGTATCAGCGTTAAGGGGCCTGGCCAGAATCTATTTATCAAATTATATGCGTCTTCAGGTATATTCAATGCGACTTCTTCAAGCATGTCTAGAGTAGATATATGTATGATTAAGGGGTTGTCGGGAGGCCTCATCTTGGCCTTAAATATCTTCTCAACAGCATCCTCGTAATATATGACTGCACCGAGCCCATACACTGTCTCGGTTGGAAAGGCTACTATACCCTTATTCAACAATATTCTCGCGGCTTGGATCAGGAGCTCCCTACTGGGATTAAGTGGATCAGTTCTTAAAATAAGTGTCACAACCCCCACCGATTTCCTGCCTAACTATTTAACAATGATTATAATCCTGTTTAAACTTATGAATTATTACGATATGTAAGGGTTGATGTCTTCTTGAACATGGGGAGAATACCCTCTGGGATACCAGGGCTAGACGAGCTCATAGAGGGGGGTATACCAAGGGGTTTCATGGTTGCTCTTGTAGGTGAACCAGGTACCGGTAAGACAGCTATGTCGATACAGTTCATATCAAAGGGGCTGCTGGAAGGCGATAAGGCCATATATGTTACAACAGAGGAGTCTAGGGAGAGCATTATTTCCCAGTCTAAACGGTTTGGAGTTGATCTAAAACCATATATTGATGATGGAAAGCTAGTTGTGATAGACGCGTTAATGGGTGAATACGGGGATCTATGGAGTCTTAAAGAACTAGACGTAGATGAATTAATCTCTATCATCATCGAGGCAAAGAAGTACCTTGGTCCAGGCCATGCTAGATTAGTCATAGACTCTATGAGTGCATTCTGGCTTGAGAAGCCGGTCATGGCTAGGAAATACAGTTACCAGGTTAAACGGGTTTTGAGTAAATGGGGATTCACAATACTTGCTACAAGCCAATACGCGGTAACAACTCAACTGGGCTTTGGCTTCGGCATCGAGCATGTTGCCGATGGAGTAATAAGGCTCCGTAAAAGCGTTGTAAAAGGAGTTCTCAAACGTTTCCTAGTCATCGAGAAGATGAGGCAGACTAATCATGATCAACATGTGTTCGAAGTAGAGATAGTGGATGGCTTAGGAGTCCGAATAGCTGGACCCGTGAAGGCCTCTAGATGGGATTTAGCACTCCCACCAGATGTAGTAGCGAGAATTATTGAGAGCGGCTTTGATAAATTAGAGTATGAGGGCTAAATATTGGACTCATGGAATTCATACATATAATCCCGTACACCGGGCATGTATTTATCTGGCTCTAAGCTAGTCAAGTAGTTAAAGTATATACAGGCTATCTCATGCCCTTCCTTCTGAAGCTCTTTAACCGGTACACGGGTTATCTCATGAACTTCGTCCCATGTGAGTGCTTGAAGAGACTTAGTGAGCAATACTATTTCCTGGAGACGGGTCAGCTTAGGCCTTACATCTGGGTGGAGCAACCAATGTATTCTAGCAATCTTGAACATTATATCTGCAGCAGCCTCGAAAGTCATAGGTCCCTGGCAGTACGTCCATAGGCGATCTATTGCCACAGGAGTGAACATGTGTATTGGTTTATCACGGTATACGTATGGCTCGCTATCAAGAATAAGTAGGGCTATCTCGGGC
>NZ_JBMFMW010000073.1:0-5884 GCF_049970475.1 Desulfurococcus sp. | reverse complement strand
AGTAGAGACGTCGAGAGAATAAAACGTGTTCAAAAATATTTACAAGAATTCAGAACCTGCTGACGGCTGTAAGTACCTCCTTCAGGTTCCTGAATAAGTCCTCTATATCCTTCTCGGTTATATAGCCCATGTGTCCTATCCTGAAGGTCTCGTCTTTCACCTTACCATATCCTTTAGCTATTTCAATGCCTCTCTTTCTAAGCTCCTCGTATATCACTGGCCCCTTGACTCCGGGGGGATTATATACAACTGTTATTGTAGGGCTATAATAGCCTGGTTCTGCGAAGAGTTTTAAGCCGAGTTCCAGCACACCCCTCCTAATCTTCTCAGCTCTCTCAGCATACATTCTAAGCCATGCTTCTCTCCCACCCATCTTCTCAACTATTCTCAGTGCGACGTTGAGGCCTGCTATTTGTGGAATTGGTGGCGTCGTTGGCGTAGACCACTGTTTCTCAAGGAACTCCTTTATCTCCAGTAGGTCAAAGTATAGTCCTCTCTCGGGTATCTTTTTCGCTTTCTCAAATACTTCCTCGCTTACAGCAGCCATAGCGAGGCCTGGGGGAACACCAAATGCTTTCTGGCTACTGGCGAAGACTAGGTCTATGCCCCATTCGTCCACCCTGATATCAGCTGCACCCATAGCTGAAACAGCGTCAACGAAGAGTAGTTTACCATGTTCCTTCACCACCTTGGCCAGCTCTTTCAACGGGTTTAATACTCCTGTACTGGTTTCATTATATGTTATCGTGACTGCCTCTACATCAGGGTTCTTCTTTAGCGCGTCATCCAGCTCTTCTGGTATGACTGGTTTACCCAGCGGCTTCTCCAATACTATTGGTATCCTGCCATTCCTCTCAACAGCCTCCTTATACCTGTTCCCGAACTCACCTATCACTGTTACAAGCACCTTACCTCTAGGGGTAACAGCGTTTCTCACACTAGCCTCCATGAAGCCTGTACCACTTGATGGTATCAGTAAAACAGTGGCTTTTCTAGCAAGGAGGAAGTCGGCGAGCCTTTTAACGGTATCCTTGTGTAATTCCTGGTATTCCTTACTCCTGTGGCTTAATTGCTGTATCTTCATGGCTTCAAGGACTTCGGGAAAGCATGCAACAGGTCCTGCTGTGAATAGCTTCATGGGTTTAGGCCATAGGATTTTCTCCACTTCCTTAACAACATCCATGTAGCTTGTCATATATTCACACCTATGTGAAAAGGTATCGTCAAAACCTAGTTAAATAGTTTATTCAGGAGTCCCAGTCGCTCCACCTACATCATCAACTCAGTACGTCTCTGCCCGGTCATCCCGGATCCTCGCTATGTGTAAACTCCTTATTTAATCATCGTGACAGCATTCCCCCAAGGAAGACCCTGTTTCTAGAGATGCTTCAATAATATTAAAGACTAATCGTCTACAAGACACCGGGCAATTCAGAGCCTGGTTAAATGAAGCTGAAAGCTTATAAGTTCATTCACCACTATAAGACATTGGTCTCCATGATAGCGGCATCAAGGTAGTTTACCCAGAGTTCCTGTTTAGTCATGGATCAATTTATGGGAGGATACAGCTATGGAGGTATACCTGGAGCTACGTGGAAACCGCTGGATACGTGTAACAGGCAGGTTGAAACAGGTGGTTGTATCTAAGGGTAGGAAGAGCCTTAGATACGTGTTAGTTGGTGAAACAGTTGATAAACCCCCATCTATCAAGGGCTGGTACTCAATGAAGGTACCTGCCGGCGGACTTAACAAGCTTATCCTCAAATTAATTGAGGAGAATACAGGGCACATAGTTGTGTTTGGGAGGAGTGAAGATGGCGAATATGTTGCTAAAACGGAATCAATAGAGGCTCTTGAACTGGTTAGAAAAACTATTAGAGAGGTTCTCGTAGCTAAGGGTAGAACCATGCAAAGGGATTATGGCTTAGGCGAGGAGTCTTTAAAACAGTCTAATGTTGTTGGGAAGGAGGAGGGGTAAAAGTCTTTTTAATACTTATAGCCTCACCGCTGCGTGTTATCTCTATTCTCTCTACCTCTAGCTTGAAGCCGCAGATAGGACACCTATAGTTGAAGTATGCCTTCACTGTACCATCGCTAAGTTTCTCGGACTCCAAGACAAGTATCATTGTATTATTGTCTTTAGGACACTTTACCTCAATGCTCAAGTATATCACCACGCATTCACAATACCTCCATAGTTTATATTTGTTTCAAGCATTAATAACTCATTGATTACTAGGGTTGAATGATATGAGTAGGGAATTAAGGATAGGAAAACTCGTAAGTCTCATGGAGTCCCATGGATTACAGGACATAGTATTGGTCTCCCCTGAAAATATAGAGTATTATACTGGTGTGGAGACGGTGGCCGATGCCACGCTACTGCTACATGCGACCAGAGGTGGAGGTGTAAGTATATATGTCCCGCTCCTCGAATACTATAGATACAGGGACTCACTTCCGGGAGAAGTAGAGGTATATGCCTACTCGAAAACCCTGAAGCCTAGTGATGCAAGGATAGTTGAAAAAGACTACAGGGAGATCCTGAAGGAAATAATCGATAAAAGCAGCAAGATAGGTATTGACAAACAGCTTCAAGACACCCCGATCCAGCAGGAAACCCATAGCGATAGAGTAGTCGATATCTCAGGAGACGTGTGGAAGCATAGAATGATTAAGGACGAGAAGGAAATAGAGGCCATCAGGAAGGCAGTTGATATAACCATAAAGGGGATAAAGACGATCCAGGACAATATATCGGAGGGCGTTACAGAGGCCGAGCTCGCAGGTTTCTTTGAGGAAAGAGTGAGAAGGGAAGGAGTGAAGAAGTACGCGTTCGACCCAATTATAGCATTTAAACCAGGTAATAGCTATCCCCATATTCTACCAGGTAGTAAGAAGCTGGGTAGGAGAGATCTCGTGTTAATTGATGTGGGTGTTAAATACAGGGGTAGATGCAGTGATTTAACGAGGATGATTACATGGGGCAGACCCACCCCTGATGAAAGAAGGAGCCTGGAAGCAGTAGAGGAGGCGCTCTGGGAATCCATTGACAGTATCTACCCAGGCATTAAAGCTGGTGATGTTGCTGAGAAAGCTGTTAAAAAACTTGAGAAATATGGCTTACATGAGAGATTCATACATGGGTTAGGCCATGGAATAGGTATAGCTGTACATGAACCCCCATATCTTAGGCTTGGAGGCTCGACACTGCTTGAGCCAGGGATGGTCTTCACTATTGAGCCAGGCGTGTATTTTAACGGTAGGTATGGCGTGAGAATGGAGGAAGATGTATTGGTGACCAGGAAGGGTGTTAGAGTGCTTTCACGCAGGCTTAAACCATTGCTGATGCTATAGTTTTTCAACTAGCGAACCATTTTCTCCTTATTTCATTAATTATTGAATCGTTACTTGGGCCGATTACAAGCCTCCTTACTATCTCCACTTTATCTACCCGTATACTATTCAGCGATGGTTCAACTAGTATGCTACTCCCTAGCTTTACAGCTGCCACTATTGCTAACGCTACATCAGTGTTTCTCAGCCGCCCTGTTAGAGAGATGAAGTAGTCTATTAATCCAAGTGATGCCAGGGTGGACTCGATGGATGCAGAGCCCATTATCCTTAGCTTAAAGCCTTCTCCTTGATTGATGACCATATCCCTTATAATTGAGAACTCCTCTACTCTATTAAAGTAAGCTGATACAATTCTATGTTGTCTTCTATTGATCGATACCCGTTTCTCATAAACCTTATTGTCATACATGATCTTGCTATCTATATACTCTATTTGAATATTGTTGAATACATCAGCTACCACGCCATATATGGCTTCGTGTATTAGTGGAGGCGGGCCAGATCTATTAACCGTATATAGCGTCATAGAAATACTTGCAAATGGTATTTGTGATACATAGTTGAGGCTTCCATCAAGGGGATCGAGTAGTACTATGTAATCAGGGTTTTCTCTCAGCCTATATAATCCCTTCTCCTCGCTGACTACCCATATGTTTAGCCCGGATTTACTGAACGCGTCGACAGCATATTCCTCCGCCATGAGGTCTATACGCCTCGTTATATCTCCTGAAACCCCCTCCCCAACTACAGTAGCGTACCCTGGGTCCCCGTAGTGCTCACGTAGGAGGGATTTCAGCTCGTCGATGATTTTTTTAGATGTCTTGATCATCTCATCTGATCCGTGCATTACTTTTACCACCTTTGTAATTTTAACCCATCTAGAATCATTATTATTTATTTAGTAAGGTTGGATAATGATTAAATAGGTGTCGCTTTTGTCGCATTATTTAAGAACGCATGACCGGTTGGATGAAGCCAGTGAGATATTTGCAGATCCATTAAATCTGGCGTCATTAATTAGAAAAATCAGTATTGTTGAACCCGAGAGAGAATTACCGTGTAGTGAAGCGGTTGATACACTGGGTAAAATTGGCGAGAGATTCTTTAAGGAAAAGAATGACTTAGCCTACGCTGTCATAAAATATGATCGAAGGAGGAAAACCCTTAGATTCATAGTAGTGGGAAACATAGTGCTCGCCGTAGTGGGTGAGGCCCCAGGAGCCATTGCGAAAGGCGGTGAAGCATATAGAATGCTTCTCGAGGCTGCATCATATCCTAAAACCACCTGTAGCATTGTAATAGGGAGATTGAGCCAGGATGATCTACCTTCCTCATTAAAGAGCATCCTGGAGTATGCCTTGAAAACCAGGATTACTTTCCCCGATGCATGGATCAATAGGGCGATATATGGATTCAAGGTAACCGGGATACTGGACGAGGATGAATATAGTTTTAAGCTACATGCAGTTGACCCTGAGGGATCCCAGTATATTATTGAAATACCGAAACTGGAGCAGGTAGATAATACGGGGAAACTATTTCTAAACACGATTGATGCATTAAACTACCAGTTCTCCCTAAGATCTATTCAATACCCAGCCGGCGTCGGGGCAGATGCGTTAAGAAAGCTAGTCGGCTTCGCTAAGTATATGGGCCAATGCGTAGGCTTTATAGCCGGCCAGCACCCCCTCGATGAGAAGACATATCTTGAGCTCCCTCCATGCATTATTAAATCACATAGTGGCGGCGTAAACCTTGAGAGGAAGATCAAGGAATCCCAGTTAAACACTGAGGAAGCACTCTTCATTCTCCATAGGTTAACCGGGTTGGCTGCCCTCATGAATACGCTTGGCTACGGGTTGAATGCTCTAAGACTTAGAGATGTATGGCTAGTTGAGGACCCGAGTGAGCCACTAGGCTATAGGCCCGTGGTTGAGTATTGCACTAATCTCCAGAGGCTCGACTCTCCTTATAGAGGGTTATACAGGGGGCTTGAAACCATTGATCCCCTTATACTACTCACTAACAGGATTACACCGGCGGGTAATTTATTCATGGCTTCCTCCATGATCCTGCAAGCCTTAACGAATAAACCTATCCTACCACATCTCCAGTTAAACAAGCTAATATCACGTATCCTCTTCAATATAGAGACCCCCCTCTTACAAGGCGAGGGATTGGAGGAATACACGAGCAACTCGAAAACCATTATCGAGCAGCTAGCACGAGGAGAGACAAGAATTGAGGAAGCACTACCTAAGCTATGGGAACCTGTTGACGAATATCTCACAATGTATCTCGAGTCCCTAAAAGGTAGGATCAATGGAAAAATCCTAGAATACTTAACAAGGGCTCTAAGCATTAACCCTGAGAAACGTGTTCAGAATCCCGTCGACATGTTTAAAATCCTGGAGGAAACCCTTATCGAGGATGGATACTCTGAAATACTAGTATTAAAAACATAGTGGAGTATTTTTCACTGCTTAGACTTTAACATAGGTGTTCAATAGCTAGGGGGTTCAGGTCT
>NZ_JBMFMW010000072.1:0-5985 GCF_049970475.1 Desulfurococcus sp. | reverse complement strand
CTACATGAGGATAGTCAAGGTGATTATAGAGGAAGCCGTCTCACTCTTGGTGGGCTTCGCAGTAGCCGTAATCATATTGTTGTTCAGCGGGTATGAACCACTCTCTGTTATCAGTATCCTGTTCAGCGAGGGATTCAGGAATACAGAGGTATTAATGAAGCAAAGCATACCAGTGATCGCGACAGGGCTCGCGTTCTCTATACCCGCCTTAGCCGGGTTATTCAATATAGGAGGCGAGTCCCAGCTGTACATAGGTGCCTTTACAGGGCTTGTGTCAACATATATTATATATAACGCCACCGGCCAACCCGTGTTATCCTCCGTAACAGGCCTGGTATCAGGGACCTTGGCAGGGGGATTCTGGGGCTTTATAATAGGGTATTTGAGGGCGCGCAGGAGTGTTAACGAGGTTGTCGTCGCGATAATGATGAACTGGACCACTTACTATCTCGTGCTCTACTTAATTGTCTCGAGGTTCACTGACCCGATCTACTCCCATATGAGTGTCTTCGTGCCCGCATCCTCCAGGATACCCGATGTCCTCGGCTTCATAATGATTGCCGGAGTGGCTGTACTGACATACATCGTGTTAAGGTATAGCTCGCTCGGCTACTCTATAAGGGTTGCCGGCTTGAATCCTAAGGCAGCTGTTTACGCCGGGTTCAACTTGGAGAAGATCTTCATAACAGCTATGTCTATTTCTGGAGCGATCGCTGGACTCGGGGGCGCGCTCTTCGTGCTCTCAGTCATATACTCGATTGATACGACGATGTCCGCTATCTATGGCCTCGGCTTCCTCGGTATAGGTATAGGCTTACTTGGAAGGAATAACCCCATCGGGGTGGTGTTAGCCGGGTTATTTATAAGTGGACTCCAATTCGGCGGGCAATGGGTTGAGCTACGTACTGGGGCACCCCCCTACTTAACCGATGTAGTTATAGGTATCATAGTTATTGCTTTATCAGCTACCTACACCTACGAGCTACTGGTATCCAAGTTGAGGAGGGGATAGAATGATAGATTTCCTTATAGCCTTAATCGAGAACACGCTGTATTCAGCTACAGTAGTGTTACTCGGAGCGCTTGGAGCCATAATCAATGAGAAAAGCGGTGTGGTGAATATAGGTGTTGAGGGCGTCTTCATACTATCGGCTTTCTCCACAGTATACTTCACCCTGGCCTCAGGGAACCTGGCTATAGGTATCCTCCTAGCCCTGGTGGTGAGCGGGTTAGCGGGCTTAATTCATGGCTTGATCTCCATATACCTCAGAGGGGACCAGGTGATTATAGGCGTAGGCTTCAACATGGTTGCAGCCGGGTTAACAATAGTAATGATGGTGACGACATGGGGGGACTACTCCCAGACCCCTCAGATACAGAAGCTGCAAGGATTGCAGTTTACCATAGGCGGGAAAGTCTTCATCATCCCACTATTCTCCATAGCAGCAATCCTCGTCGGGCTCGCCGAGTGGTTTATCCTCGAGAAGACGAAATACGGGCTCGTCCTGAAGGCATGCGGTGACGAGCCACGCGCAGCAGAGGCAATGGGAATCAACGTCTTCAGGACTAGACTCCTAGCAACTGTTCTCGGGGCGGTTGTGATGGGTTTAGGCGGCGTCTTCCTTTCAGCCGAGTGGTTCGGGAACTATACTAAGGCGACGACAGCTGGGAGAGGCTTCATAGCATTGGCTAATGAGGCATTCAGTAACTGGAATCCCGCGATGGCCATTGCCGGTGCACTGCTCTTCGGGTTCTTCGAGGCATTATCGATAAGTCTACCGATACAGCTTCAATCCATGCTGGGCAGGCAGTTCACTGCTGAAACATATCTCTTCAAGATGATGCCTTATGTTGCGACTATTATTGTGATAACTATGGTAATGAAGAAAATCAGGATGCCGAGGGCCCTGGGTAAGCCATACATAAAGGAGTAACGGTGGCATATTACAAGATAATTGGTAAAATTCCTGCTTATTGATTAAGTAGTCTCCATCAATAGATCCAATTCATAGTTTCATATTGATTTTTACATCTATATTCAATTGATTAATTTATAGTCATGTACTTGATTACTTAATTTCAATCATTATTCAATATCAACTATTTTACATATCTCTATCAATAATCATGAAACATCATTAACAATTTATGATTTAGAAGCAATCACCCATAATAATATAATCTACTCATGAATCATTATATCATGTATTATCCATGTATGACTCATTTACAACGGTATTACCCTTGAAAAGTGATCTAGCCAAGGGACTCCCATGGGATATAAGTGCATCAAAGATTATCTTCCTAGATCACTTTTCAAGGGTAATACCTTACTAAACCAGTATTCGTGTTTCAATTCTTGATACACTATACAAAGTTAATTATCTAGGATTATAATTATATTATTGTAATACATGAACTATATTATTATACATAATCATGATGGTATTACCTATTGAAGCCGATCAAGACAAGGCCCTGTTGTTTGATATAGGTGTTCGAGTAGACGGGGGAGTTGACCGGGTTTCATGGGTATTATCGAGCCTATCCCTGTATTCATGTACAATGTTGTTTAACTCTGATACATATTCATGTACACTTATCCTCAGTGCCATGATGCCCCGGGAACCATGCAGCATCTAATAGATGCTCGTCCATGAGGGGCGATCGCCTTCATACCATGGTTGGATCACTGGTTAACTTGACACTCTTCCAGTTAATAAGCGATTAACTACCCCCATTGATCAATACATGATTAACCGATCCCTGTATACTTAGACATGCCATGTACATGGTTTACAAATATAGCACAGTAATCAAGGAACTAGGGGATCGGCATGGAGACCAGTATATATTCTTGAGGGTAGATCTATATAGTGCAACATGGTGGTAGGCTTGATAACCGAGCAGGAGGCATTAAAGAAAGCCGTTGAAACCACCGCATCACTAATGCTCGCATCAGCTAAGACAGCGCCTAAGGCACGGGGCATAGACAACATAGTATCAGCCATTATAACCGGGAAACGGGAGTTAGAGACGCTGGCAGAGTACATGAAGAAGCTCGCAGAAAAGTACGGTGCGTTCTTCGAGAGAGACGCTGAGAACGTGTTGAATAGCGACGCGGTAGTACTAATAGGCTGTAAAATAGCGAGGCTCAACCTAGCTAAGCCGGAGAAATGGGTGCTCGACGCAGACACCGTTAACTCAATAGTAAACCTGGGCATAGCACTAGGTTCAGCAGTCAAGACTGCATCAATGCTAAACATAGACAATAGGATAATGTACTCTATAGGCGTGGCGGCTCAGGAGCTGGGATTAATAGACGCTGACATCGTATACGGGATACCATTATCAGTTAAAGGCAAGAACATATACTTCGACAGGAAATTCCCAAGTAACCCAGTGAACCCTGGAGACTTGTTTTCAACATACCTAAACCACACAATATGATCTCACTTATACTGGGTGAAATATTACTTAGTTGATTCAAAAACACCCGGGAACCAGTTCCAAAATATATAGATACCAAGTAACCAATAAATTTCAAAAAGTGGTAAAAGTGATATGCGCCAAGATACTTCCACAAGGTGAAACCCTATGTATAGATGCTGAGGAAGCCCGGGTAGCAGACCTGGTGGAATCAGCCAGGGACAAGCTTACAGGAAACAACATCATAGTACTAGTAGATGACAGGCTCGTAGAGGACTACACTATGAAGATAACAAGTGGAAACCGTGTCCTAATAATAGAGGAATTCCTCGGTGGCTAACCAATTACCAAATCCTAAAAGATAGTCTCCAGATACAGCATCACCAGCCAACCTCTCCCTGTCCTGAAGGATAAGGTCCACCGGTGAGGTGAGCTCTTAGTGACGAGCTTTATAATAGGTGGATCAACGATGTTCGTTATTGGCTCATCTATACCTCCACACTCATCCACAAGCATGCATACGTAGCCTGTCAATATTGAATGCGAATAAATCGCTTGAAACCCCCGCTTCTTTAAGGGACATAAACCGGCTTACTGGTTGCTCGTCTCTGAAAGTTCTCTACGATGGTGTCCAGAAATTACTCAATCATCGAGGATGATGTCATAGGTGGCGATGGAAGCGTTTTCACATATTTGAAGCTGTATAACCGTGTTAAGATTTAAGAGAGTAGTAAGGATAATAGTAGCTAGGGGAGAGGACCACCTTATGAGAATCACAGTGATCACGCTGGGGAGGGCGAGCGATTACACTGGTAGAAGCATGGTGGAGCTAGAGCTCCCCGAGGGAGCCATGCTAAGGGATGCCATTAGGGTTCTCAGCGAGAAAACCAACCCATTGCTCTACGAGAGATATATTGATGGACACTACATATTTGTAACACTCGTAAACGATAAGCCAGTTCTATCCCCAGATACTCCTTTGAAAGACGACGATAGGATAACGCTGGTTACTCCCGAGATGAGTGGTTGACTCCGGGTTCGCCACAGTATTTTTCTATTTCTTCTTCTTCACTATTCTCATACTTCACTTCAACAAGGTCTATCGAAGGGGTTTTCGCATTGAACAATAGTATTTTACCGGCTAATGGAGAACCGTAGCCCAGTATGAGCTTAAATACTTCGTTTACCTCCAGTAATCCAAGCAAGCCCGGTATATGAGCCATGACTATGACCCTCCCCCTCTCGCCTCCTCCAACACTGCGGAACAAGTATCTAAGACAGGGGGTTTTACCAGGTATTACAACTGTTAATTGTCCATAATACTCTCCAACCCCAGCGTGAACAAGTGGTTTTCCATACCTCCAGGCAGACTCGTCAAGCAGGAATCGCGTCTCCCAGTTATCTAGGGCATCGACAACTATATCCACGCTGGGGACTAGTTTATCCAGGAGTTCCCTACTTATAGTCGCCTGTATAGGTTCCAGCGTCACACCTGGATTCAGCTTCCCCAGCTTCTCATATGAAGCCAGCACCTTTGGTCTCCCTATGTCCTCTGTATTGTATAGTATCTGCCTCTGGAGATTACTCAGCTCCACCAGCCCGTCATCGATAAACACTATCCTCCCGACCCCAGCTGCTGTTAAATAATAGAGTATCGTGGATGCGAGGCCGCCGGCACCAGCGACCAGGATGCTCGTCTTCTTAAGCTTCAACTGCCCTTCCACGCCTATTATTGGCAACTGCCTACTATACCTCTCATACTCTACACTGCTTAGACTCATCCCTACCCACCTGATTTAACCAGGTATACAACTACCTCGTCTCCATCCCTGATGATGTCGTCCTCTGTTAGAGGGATTCCCCCCCTTAGCACTATATGCTCTGATTTAGAGAGCCCCAGCCTTCTAAGTAGCTCTGAAACACTTATCTCTCCGACATCAAGTATTCTAGGTGCTTGCTCACCGGTCACCTTCACCTTGATCACATGGCTCACCAATATCTCTGATCCAAGCCGGTCTTATATAGAATTTCACGACTCCATCATGGTAATCCCTAATCACCTTCCTAGCTGCTTCCTCGATTAAGGGCTCCCTGGTAGTTTTATAGAACCATCCGTGCCTCACAGCTATCTCCTCAAGGATCCTCAAGGGATCCCTTTCACTAACACCATAAGCCTCCATGAACGCGTTGGGGTGGTAGGTCATTATCCTCTCGATGAGCTTCATAGCTGGGAGAACTGGGTCCTCGAGCTTCTCTATTGGATAACCCCTTATCACCCTTTCAAGTTCCCCTCCTTCGACAGGTATCACTCCAGGCGAGTCGACCAGCAGTATATCCTTGTCTACACGGTATAATTGGAAATGCCTCGTGTACCCTGGGCTTCCCGGGTACGGGCTTGTCGGGGCTGAATGCCTCCCCTTCAACCCGTTTATTATGGATGACTTACCGACCTTAGGATACCCTGTTACAGCCACTATCGTCGGCAGCGAGGGGGCTACTCTACGTATAGTCCTCCTGAGCCTGAGGGTACCCATGTGTCTGGCGGCAGCCATGTAG